>WGDE01000227.1 GCA_015493385.1 Phycisphaerae bacterium | reverse complement strand
TCTGAAGACAGGCCGGTACTATGATAAATAGAACAAATAATAATATCTTAAAAATATTGCCCTTTGTAATCTTTGAAGACGTAGCAAAGGCTTCCCCTATACTACAATTAGTGTCAATAATAATAATTCCTGCAAACAAATATCGGCAAAAGAGATAAGGTCCAAGCACCAAACACACAATAAGAACAACAAGCGAAACAGGAAGGTAAGCTCTAGATAGAGAAATTGCAATCATGCCAACTGTCATAAAAAAAACAAATGCAATTATAAGAATAAATAATTTCCAAAAGTTCTTTAAAAACGCAATGCCTCTCTGTTTCGTCAGTTTATCATTTCTAATTCGCAATAATAAAACAAATAATCCAACATAGCACATGAAGAGTGACAATACTGAGGCTACAGACCTATAAGGCGGGTACTCGAAAAAATAATACACAATTTTCTTTATAATATCTTGAAAGACGACCTCGGTTAACGTCACAAGCAAAAACAACCAGTAATGTTTAATTACGATTTTTACGCTATCTTTGAAAACTTCTTTAATTGACATAAATAACCTTTATATTTCTCTACTACCAAAACAAGAGGTAGCGGGAAAAAACTACCACTACCTCTTGTTGTAGGATTATTTTTTTTACAAACCGTTTCTATTTGAGATTCTCTGTTACATCAATAATTGGTTGCTTGCTGTTGGTGCTAACTTTAACAATCTTCTTAGCATTGAAATCAGATTTGGAGAGATCTACCATTTTGATTGTTTGGTCATCATAAGTTTTAAAGTAATAGCGAAGATTCTTCGAGTCACGAGCCGTTGTCAACATAGTGTAATCTGAGTGAATAACTCCTTCATGTACCTCGCGAGCTACACCTACTGGGATATCAAAATTATTCAAGATATGAAAGACTTGCAGGATTCCTTTTTCTGCATTCTCTGAAGGTATGGCTGTGGCGCTAAAAACCGTAGCTCTAACAAAACGTGATGGTGGCGTAAAATCGCCTGGCAACCCAAGCATTCCAGAACCCTGACCAAGCTGTTTGAAAGATTTTCCAAAGATAGATACAGGAGGGATATTGTTTGGATTAAGTGCGATATAGTTACGTAAATTCGTCAGATGCCAATCGAATGTTGGTGAGTTAGCCATCGCTCCGGTTGGGTTATCATAAAGCACCAACTTGCCGTCAAGAGGCTCAATAACAAGACTCTTACCACTTCTGTCATATACTATGAAATGGAAAGGCTGAACTTCGGGTGGAAAGCCAGGTGTCAAGACTGGGGATATGGCGACTTCATTGTTCTCGATAGCGCGGCGCACCTCTTCAACCGTAGCAAACTGCGAGACAATCCACTGTGTTATATCTGATGACGACATGGAAATAGATTGATTTTGAGGCGTTGTGACAGAATATTTGGCAAAGCTCGGAAAATAAAAGCTACCTACCGACAACCCCTTTTCATTGATACCGTCTAGAATAACCTCGTTGTCTGCGATAATTACGCCTACAGACGCATATTTTGTTTTCCACTTTTTTCCATCGCCAAGTGTAGTTGCGCCGGTAAACTCATATCCTCGTGGAACAACAACAATACTGGTTTCAAAGAAAATACCAAACTCAAGCGTTCTCCCGCTTACGTATGTTCCATCTTTTGTTTGCAACTGAATGCCTGTGCATGCATAAGCCGCTGGCTGAGCCACTAAAAATATGGTGCAAACTACAGCCATAACCAGTGATTTTGTGTTAAAATAGTTCTTCATAGGTTCCTCTCTTTCTTTTAGGTGATTGTTATCTTCACCTGTGCCCTGCTTAAATTTTAGAAGGCAAACGCATAACGCTTGTTCATAAGGAATCGCTACGTTGCAATCCACTGCGTAGGCCCTACAACACGGTCTTTAATCATCTGTTCTATTTCTTCTTCGTTATAGCCGAGCCCTTTGAGGATTTCCAACGCATCTGAACCGATTCGGGCGGCAACTCCAGGGCAACCAACACATTCTCCATCAAATACAAACCAAGTTGGAGAAAAATTATGACTTTCCCAGCCATCGCGCAGGCGTTTCTCAAAGGTTACAGTTTTGCATGGAGTTTCCTGATGCCGCTGCGCAAGCTCTTTACAAGTCTGAACTGGAACCGCCTGTATGTTTTTATCTTGTAGATAGCTAAGCGCCCCAGCCACATTAAGAGATGCCAATTCCTCGCTGAGATCGTGATCCCCTAAAGCAAAGACAAAACCATCGCTAGTCTTATACCAACGCTCTGATTCATTCATGCCAGTAGCATCAGGCCCAGTAGCGGATGCAGGCGCTGGAGTATGTTGCAAAAGAAGCTGAGTAAGTGATGCAGCAGCTGCGAGGGAAGTCCCCGCCCAATCACCTTTTCCGTCCTGACGTTGTTGCCGCGCAAAGAGTGCGCTTACACCTGCCCAGCAACCAAGATATCCGCAGAGATAGTCCACACATGACGCAACCCCGTGAAAGGTTGGGCAGCCATCTGGGCCAAACCGATGCATCAGTCCGGTCGCTCCCTGCAAGGCAGGATCATAGCCAGGGTAATTATCGCGAGCAGCGGGCTTTTCACCCTTATGACCGGTGAGTTGTACCGCGATTATATTAGGGTTAATCTTATCAAGCATTTCTCTGCCGAGCCCCATTCGAACAAACTGATTATCGCGTTTATTAGCCATAACCATATCTGCTTTTGCTACGATTTTACGCATCACAGCCTTCCCTTCTTCTGTGTGCATATCAAGAATAATGGACTTTTTGCCTACTCCATGTTCGGCTGCCCATGTTACCATAATAATCGGCGCATGCTGAGGATGCATAGGATCAATCTTATAAACAGTAGCGCCAAGTTCTGAGAACATACGCCCGCAATTAGGACCAGCAATAACATTGGCGAAATCAACAAGGACAAATCCCTCCAGAGGTCGTTTGGCCACAGATTTATCTTCATTGACCTTTGGAAGCGCTGCTGCCCTCTTTGGCATTGAGCTCTGTCGTTTGCATGCCTCAAGCTCATTGTACGGCTGTGCGCTATCAAGCCAAGCAACCCGCCCAAGCTGTACTTTTTCTAGCCCATTAACATGAGATACCAATCGAGAAGCGCGAGCCTCCTTATCTTGCATCCACTCTTCAAAGCTACGAATCTTTACAGCAGGAATGCCAGCTTCGCAAAGTTCTTTTTCCCATTCCATCGCAGTTTTTGTTACCATTACTTCGCTAATCTTGTCGGCTAACCAAGCATTGTGTTGAAAGTTCATAGAGCCTGCATCTGCAAGATTGCGTCCTCTATAACCATTATTCTTTGGATCATAAGGATCAACATCTACCATACCAGCAGCAAGAGCCTCATCCCAGAGACCAAGGGCAGTTAGAAATCTCTTGGCGATTCTTCGGTTGACTCCGGCAATACCCATGGCAAAATGGTTGTCGGATGTTTTATAAGGGGCATTAAGTGGTATCAAGCGTTGCTCAAGCCAGAGTTGTTTATTCGGATCAACGGCAGCATCCTGCAAAGCTTTTTTGGCTGATGCTGGATCAACTCCATCCGGCAGACCAGTGAGATCAGCAGGTTTTAAATGCTGTGGCTCTCCCTTTGTAATAAGTGCCAATGCACCAATCGCAGAGAGACCACCGGCGATTCGTGAGCTGATGATTTCCCGCCCCTTGCCGCAGCGCGCTCTATCCACTAGAGCAGCAGCGGTTGCTATTGCACCATTAACGCCAGCATATACAGAACACAGCGGCAATGGCGTGTAGATTACTGGGCGGCCAACAAATTTGCCCACAGTAGCCATATCAGTGAAAAATCCCACTAGAGCATTGAGTAAATCTTCACTGCAATCGGCATCCAGATCGCCGTATATTTCATCGCCGGGTAGAGCCGCTGTGATGCGCAGTATAACCTGTTGCGGTAATCGATCGATTTCGACATCACCATCAACAATGATAATATCTGCGGTTGAAGTGTCCTCAAGACCATTGGGAGAAATAGCGATTTTATTGCGATCAAAGAAATCATCGTGATCATCTGGAGTGAAATCAGCAGGACGAGCAATGAATACTTCTGCCCCCTGATCAGCAAAGAGAAGCCCCGCTAAACGACCCGAAAGGGTATTGCTTAACTCAATAATACGGATACCATTGTATGGTAATGTACTCATCGCTTCTCCTATTTAATTGTCATTTTCTCTTATTTACTTAGATTGTAACAGAAAAGATAGTAAGTTCAAGGAAAATAGAAATTACCAAACGCCAGAGACGCAGTTTTACTAAAATTCACCGCCTTGACTAATAACTACCTCATCTTTATCTGGTGAAAGCTTCCAGTTGCTACCATGCGCAGATGTTAGAGTCTTTCCATTGTAATTAAATGTAATAACTTTCTTAGCATCACTATCTAAAATCCAAAAGCAATGATTGCCATCAAGATTTTGAATCTCCAAGAACGGCTTTAAATCTTCTTGGGCAACTAAAAACTTTTTGGGTGGAAGCTTATCGACTAAGACAGGTTTGAAAGTGAGATCGTAACAATGCTTGCTGTAGACAAACTCTCGCCCCATTGATGTTTGGGCTATATAACGAATGCAAAGAACTATAACGCAAAAGCCCACTATCAAACCAAGGATGTATGCCAATATATTTTTGAATTTAAAGGGTGCCCTAAAGACTCTCATCAGTAACCTCCCACTCACCTGTAATTCTATTAAAGTTATATACCACAGAACCAACTTTAGCTCGACCCATGGATTTCTTTACCAAAGTTGCAGGAACCCATGAATTACCCAACCATATTTTTTTATTTTTCTTACCAGAAGACTTCATATCAAACACGCCATTACAATCAATATCCATATAGAAGGCCTTATCTATAATTAAAGAAAACGTTGGCAGACCTTGTTTGTTTTTGAGACTATATGTACCACCAAAGTATTCCTTATCGAGGGAATTGAAGGAGAAGTATTTGAATATTCCAGAATCAAATGACAAAGACGCTATCGGTGAGTCGATATAGTCACGATCAATCAAGAATAAAATCTGGCCCATAGCATCAGACTCTGTTTTTGAGATTAAGAGATCATCAAAAAGACCTGTTGTTGGAAAAACCTTCATTGTAAAGGGACAATTAACTATCATTGTAACATCTCTGCTTTTCATCATCACATACCCAAGCATGAAACAAATAAGGATTGCAGAGACACAACCCAAAAGGAAACTCTTAAAAAACGTTAGAGGCACACTCATTAATGTACTATAGTTTAAACGATTCTGTGTGTTTGCGAACAGCTCTTTTACAGATTCTTTCGTCAGAATAACAAAAGTAAACGCTCCTAAAACCGTACCAAACGGTATAAAGAAGCACTCAAGTCCGGCGACTACCAAACAAAATGTACGAGAGGTTCGTCTTTTGAGCTTTCGCGCCGCTACGATAATGGCTATAGATATCGCCCAGCCAACCATAATAAATATTACTGAGAGCAAAATAAACAGCCGTGTGAAAAATAGTGGTGGCTGCTCACTCTCGAACAGACTGGTAAGCATCGAGATTCCCGCGACAATATGAATGATCGGAATGCAGGCGAAAATCGCAGTGAGACCTCCAACAATATAATGAAATATCGAAAGTAGATTAAGATTTTGTTCGTCTTTGTTCATTTTCGTTTTCTCTCAATCAACGTGGTATTATCCAACATGCCAAACAACCATGTACCAAAAGTTGCGCAGCGAAGCGGCATAATTTTTGGCAGTCCGAGTTAATTTGTATTATCAGGTGATTGCTCTGTCGGATTTTTTTGTAAAAGCACTAACCTGAATTCCCCGTAATCTTTAGCTAGTATCATCTTCATTGGTACGATGGAAATAAGCAGGCCAATAATCCCACCTATTGGTGCTGTAATATATTGTACGGTTTGAACAGAAGCTCCCATAATACCTAGAATAAACCCAATAAAAAATCCAGCAATTCCTCCAAGAATCATTGCGACTATAACTGCAATAATATTTCTCCAAAGGTATGCCCACCATACTCTCACTGCCCGTTTCCAAGTTACTTCAAGTTCCATCGTATTCTCCTATTTTTATTC
>WGDE01000226.1 GCA_015493385.1 Phycisphaerae bacterium | reverse complement strand
ATATTAGTAGCAAGCCTTTGCAAACAACATTCATTCCATTGTCCTCTCGTTTATAGTAAAGTGAAAACCGATAAAGAAATCATAGTCTTAATTAATGATATACAAGTTGTTAATGATATGCGATAAGCTCGAATTTTGCAAAGTAAAACTGCTACGTTCTAATAATTGGGGACAGTTACCTATTTTCGGTTTATTCGTAAGTTTTTGGTGGTGGGATTAAGCTCTGATTGAACGATGTTTACAAGTTGTGCCGTAAAACAGGGACAGGTGCAACCGGCTTTCAGCCGAACGCAGCCAGTCCCGGTTTTACTAGATTTTCAATAAAAAAGGCCTCTCTACTTTTGGGTAAGTAGAGAGGCCTTTGCATTTATTAGAGTAGCTTCAAGATTTGATTATGAGCAACCCATGCTGTTTCCGCAGTTGAAGCATCTGTAGCATGTTCCGTTTCTAACTGTGATAGAACCGCACACGTCGCATGCTGGGGCATCATCTTGGAAATGCTCGAATTGCCCGTTGAACTGTTGCAGTACGTTCTCTTGAGTAACCGTCTCGCCTGTACCAGAAGTTACAACCTCGACTACTGTTGCAACGGCCTTGTCGGCGGTTGCTTCTGCGAACCTATCAGATTTGACCTCTGCAACAGGAGTCTTTTCTTTTGGTTCGTTACTTGTCACTTGTTTTGCCTCGGCAACTTTTTTGGCGAGATCTTTTGTTTTTTCTACAACCTCTTTAGCGGTGGTTGTATTTTTATTCTCTTTTGCCTTTGACCTGTTTGGAGTGTTATTCTCCGCGTACCCAGGTAAGAATTGGCAACCCATCCAGCAGAAGATGTAGTCGATTAAACTCTTGGCGAATGGAATGTCACGGTTCGAAGTCATTCCTGCAGGCTCAAACCTTGCATGACGGAATTTATCCACAAGAGTTACCAGAGGCACGCCGTACTGAAGAGACATTGAAACGCAAGTTCCAACAACGTCCATTAAGCCGCCAACGGTACTTCCCTCTTTTGCCATTGTGATAAATAGCTCGCCAGGCTGATTGTCATCGTATAGACCAACTGTTAGATATCCTTCATGACCAGCAACAGAGAATTTATGTGTGATGCTCTTACGCGTATCAGAGAGTCTTCTTCTGTATGGTTTTTGGACTATGACAGTTTCTTTCTTCTCCTGCGCCTTATCACTACTCTTGCCTGTATTCATAGGTTGAGTGCGTTTTGAGCCATCTCTGTATATAGCTACAGCCTTTAAGCCAAGCTTCCAGCCTTCCATATAGGCTTTCATTATTTCTTCTCTCGTACTCTCGTTTGGCATATTAATCGTTTTACTGATTGCACCAGAGATAAATGGCTGGGCTGCTGCCATCATTTTTAGGTGAGCCTCCCAGTGGATGTGGCGCTTACCCTTAACAGCGGTAAAGGCACAGTCAAACACCGGCAGGTGCTCAGGGTTTAGAGTTGTAGAGGTCTCGATTGTGTCGTCTTTGTCTATGCAATCGTAAATGTCTTTAATCTCTTGAGCAGAGTAGCCAAGACGCTCAAGCGCCATAGGGACTGTTTGATTAACAATTTTAAGCATTCCGCCACCAGCTAGCATCTTATATTTAACAAGAGCAATATCAGGCTCGATTCCTGTAGTGTCACAGTCCATCATAAATCCGATAGTTCCAGTAGGTGCTAGAACTGATACCTGAGCGTTTCTAAATCCACAGTGGCTTCCACCATCGTAGGCTTGGTCCCAAGCGTCTTTCGCTGCGGCAGCCATATAGCTAGGGCAATACACCTCAGAAATGTTATGCGCAGCTTGGCGGTGCATATCTATTACACGTAGCATTGGTTCTTTATTCAGCTCGTATCCAGCGAACACTCCCTTGGTTTGCGCTAGCTCGGTGCTAACACAGTAGGCAGTACCGGTTAAGATTGCAGTTATTGCAGATGTTAGAGCACGCGCCTCGTCAGAATCGTAAGGCATTGCAAGGCTCATTGCCAAACATCCAAGATTGGCATATCCAAGCCCAAGAGGGCGGAAGTCGTGGCTGTTTTCTGCGATACGTTGTTCTGGGTAGCTTCCATTGTCTACAAGAATGTCCTGAGCGATAATGAATATTCTTATTGCTCTCTTGAAACTCTCGATATCGAACGTTCCGTCTTCATTGCGGAACTTCATCAAGTTTAGCGAAGCGAGATTGCAAGCAGAATTATTTATAAACATGTACTCACTGCATGGGTTTGAAGCGTTGATCGGCGCAGTGTTTGGGCATGTATGCCATTTGTTGATAGTGGTATGATATTGCAAGCCAGGGTCGCCGCATATTCTTGTTCCCTCGCTGATTAACTCCATCAACTCACGTGCGCTGTACTGCTCGACTTCTTCCTTTGTCGTAACAGCTATTGTGTGCCATGTTCCGTCTTTTTCAACCTGAACCATAAAGTCGTCTGTAACACGAACGCTAAGGTTTGCGTTCTGGAACATAACGCTTCCATACGCATCGCCGTTGAAATCTCCATCGTAGCCTTGTTCTATAAGAGCCCAAGCTTTTTTCTCTTCTTCAGTTTTGCATGTAATAAACTCTTTAATGTCAGGGTGGCTAACATGTAGAGATTGCATTTTTGCAGCACGTCTGGTTTTGCCGCCAGATTTAATTACGCCAGCAATCTGATCGAAGACTCTCATGAAGCTAAGCGGCCCTGATGGAGAACCGCCACCAGAGAGCTTTTCTTTAGAGCTTCTGATTGTTGAGAGGTCTGTTCCCGTTCCTGAGCCATGCTTAAACAACATTGCTTCGCTGTTTGCAAGTCTCATGATATCTTCCATAGTGTCTTCTACGGATTGGATAAAACAGGCAGATGCCTGTGGGTAGCTATAGCTATCTTCACATTGGACTGCTTTTTGCGCATCCTCATCCCAGCGGTAGTTGTGTGCACTTCCTGCAATTCCATATACGTCTTTTAGGCCAACATTAAACCATACAGGAGAGTTGAACGCTCCGTATTGATTAACGCATAGCCAAGCAAGTTCGTTGTAGAATGTGTTGCTGTCTTTCTCGCTTGCAAAATATCCGTCTTTTAGACCTCTATCTGCAATTGTCTTTGCAACGCGGTGAACGAGTTGTTTGATAGAATATTCTCTTTCCCCAGTACTAGAGTCTCCGTAGAAATACTTACTTACCACGATTTTGGTAGCGAGTTGGCTCCAGAAAGTAGGCGTTTCGACGTTATTCTGCTCGAAAATAACATTGCCTTTATCGTCGGTTATAGAGGTTTCACGGGTTTCCCACTCTATCTCATCGAAGGGGTGGATATCTGGTTTTGAGAAGAAGTTTTCGATTGAAATCTTATTTCCACGGTTCTGAGATTCACTTTGCTCTTCCCATGGCTTGAAGTTAGATTCTGTGAGTTTACCGAAATCTTCGTTGCTTACGTTATTGTCTGACACGTTATACCTCCTTGTATGGGTTTTTTCGTTTAATACTATATGTTGTGTGTATTGCGTTTGTCTTCTTTGAATTGTCCATATATGGTATTTGAACTGCTGTTTTTGTCAAACTGTTTTTCTGTAAAAATGCTAGCAAAAGCTCCCATTTAAAGCTGCAAAACCACTAAGTGCTGAAATAGGAAAACTTTATGTTTTTGAAAAAAAATATAACTTACTTCATAAAGTAAATACATCTCCTGCAATCCAATCA
The DNA here is from genome assembly GCA_015493385.1 of Phycisphaerae bacterium. GTDB lineage: Bacteria > Planctomycetota > Phycisphaerae > Sedimentisphaerales > Sedimentisphaeraceae > S145-28. The sequence continues at coordinate 1,646 of WGDE01000226.1, read as the reverse complement.
AAATAGCATAGGTAGTATGGCACAGATGCATAATACGCTTTATGTAGTGGGTGCCTGCGCAGCGATATCTACTTGCATCTGAGCCTTGAGACTAAATGCCAGCTTCGTCTAAACAATACAAAAATAGTAGTTTTTCTGTTTAATGGTTTTAGTTTCTCGTATATATGAGTTATTATGTGTCTATGGCTTCTAAATTATCAAAAGACAGGGTTGAGGCGATAAGAGAGCAGATCAAGGAATTTCCCTCTAGCTGTGGTCTCTATTTTATAAAAGACGCCAATGGAACTGTGCTTTATATTGGCAAGGCGAAGAATTTGCGTTCTAGGGCGAGTAGCTACTTTTTGCCTAGCGCAGACCTAATGGAATCGCGCGGACCAAAGATTGTTGAGATGGTCTCAAACGCCCATAGCGTTGATTATCTCGAGACAAAGAGCGAAGTTGATGCTATTCTCCAAGAAGCGAGGTTGATAAAGGATATTCGTCCTGCGTACAATAGCGACCTGCTTGATGATAAGACTTTTCCATACCTTGAGATAACGATCAAGGACGATTTCCCCGGTCTGTATGTAACGCGCACCCCCAAGCAAAAGGGCACAAAGCTATTTGGCCCATTTACCAGCGGCGGTGAGCTTCGCGCGGTCTTGGTGTTGTTGCAGAAGATTTATAAGTTTAGAACCTGCAAGCTGGATATAAAAGAAGACGATGACAATCGCAGATTCTTCCGCCCATGCCTGCTCTACAGTATAAAGCAGTGTAGCGGCCCTTGTGCAAAGAAGATTACTAAAAAAGCGTATCGAGATATAATTAGCGACCTAACGAAATTCTTGCTCTCAAAACGCTCCATATTGCTGCGCGATATGAAAAAGAAGATGGCAAGCGCTGCGCAGGAGTTAGATTACGAACGCGCAGCTCTTTTGCGAGACAGAATAAGACTTATCGAGAGGCTTGATAATCGAGGTACTCTTAGTGAGAATGTACAGCCAGAAGCATTCACAATCGATTTATCAGAGGCAAACGAGAAACTCCAGAAGCTTCTCGGTGCTAGTGAGCCAATCCGCACGATTGAAGGGTTCGATATTGCCCATATCTCTGGTAGTGATATGGTTGGCTCTCTGGTTAAATTCATAGATGGCAAGCCATTTAAAAGCGGATACCGCAAGTTTAAGATTAAAACGGTAGATGGCGTTGACGACTACGCGGCGCTCCAAGAAGTTCTAACAAGGCGATACAAATACGCCGCTAATGGAACCGAGCTTTGGCCAGACGCTATTCTCATAGATGGCGGCAAGGGTCAGCTTAGTGCGATAGAAAAAATATTCGAGCAATTTAAAGGCCCCAAACCATACCTACTGTCTCTAGCAAAGAAACATGAGATTATCTATGTCTCAGGAATGGATAAGCCAATCAAATTGCCGTCAAACTCCTCTCTGCGCAGACTAATGCAGTACATCCGAGATGAAGCCCATAGGTTTGCCCAGCATTATCACCATGTACTTAGAAATAAAAGCGTCATAAAATGATTTTTAGAGGTTCCCTTAAGTCTTAGAGCATATTTTGGTTGACGATTTTTGGTTAGTTGGGTAATCTGTGGCAGAGTTTACAGTTATTTAAAGTATTTTGTGAAGAGTTTTGGAGTTTTTATGAAT
>WGDE01000225.1 GCA_015493385.1 Phycisphaerae bacterium | reverse complement strand
TTCATCGCCAATTATTGTCAAAACATAAAAACACCTTTAGTATTGGTCGGCGACTTTAATGTGTCTCTGTGGTCCCAATATTATGTTAGGTTAGAGAAAACATCAAAATTACGTGAGACTAGGCATGGTTTTGGAATACTGCCATCTTGGCCTTCAAATATACTACCTCTTAGAATTCCGATTGACCATTGTATGGTTTCTTCACAGTTTAATGTCGTTGAAACAAGATTAGGTTCTGATGTAAATTCAGACCACCTTCCTTTGATTATTACATTGGAGTTTTAAGGGGCACTCTAAGGACCGACTTTGGTGTCAAACTGTTGTATAAATATTTCCAATATACGTTGCATAAACGTAATAAGGGAATAATAGTGCAATGATTCATATGTGGAATGCTATTCGATAGTAATAGGAAGCGTAGTGAAAGAACGTTGCAATCCTCATTGCTGCTTGATATACTCCTCTTAGATGCTGTTGGATAATGATATGTTATGTGTCGGAAATTTAAAGGAATAATTATTATGCGTTTATTAGTTACATTATGTCTTGTTAGTCTCATATCTTTATCGCTTTCATCTTGTTCTGCCTTGCCAATGACATTCACAACTGAAAATATTATGAAAGTGCATCAAGGGATGAGTTCAGATGAGATACTTAAAATGTTTGGCAAACCTAAAAATATTGCTGTAAGAGTTTGTGGTAAACCGCCAAATCAGTGGACATGTACTACTTGGGAATATGGTGAACCCCCTTATGATCATGCAAGGTTTAGATTCAGCGGTGATCATGATTCCTTAAAGTTAAATGACTTTGAAGTTGATAGAGAATACAATTGACACGCAACAAGACGTTCAAGCGGGACTTGCAAAACATGTCGAGTACCTTAGCATTTTATGTGCTTGGTCAGTGAGGGATTATATATATGAATAAACTCGGAAAAACAGACTTGTTAGTTTCACCTCTTGGCTTTGGTGGGATTGTTGTTATGGACTCGCAGGCTCAGCAGGCGTCGGATGTTGTGAGGGATGCCGTAGAGGCTGGGGTAAACTATTTTGATGTTGCCCCATCGTATGGGAATGCTCAAGAGGTGCTTGGCGGGGCGATTGAGCCTTTTAGAAAAGACATTGTTTTAAGCTGCAAGACTCTTGCTCGAGATGCTGATGGTGCTAAAAAAGAACTTGATCGGTCACTGAAAGAACTCAAGACTGACCATTTTGATTTGTATCAACTCCATGGGCTTATAGAAGTTGAAAAAGATGTTAAGGCCGCATTTTCAAAATCGGGTGCTATGAAAACAGTGCTAGAGGCAAAACGGGCTGGCCTGATAAGATATATTGGTTTCTCTACTCACAGTAGCGAGGCTGCGCTAGCCGCTATGAATGAATATGATTTTGATACGGTGATGTGTCCCGTCAATTATACGATTCACCACAAAAGTGGGCTTGATATTGAAATCTTAAAAGAAGCAAAAAAGAGACAGATGGGAATCATTGCTCTTAAAGCTTTAGCAAGGCGAAAACTCGCTACCGGAGAATCGAGAGGGAATTATCAAAAGTGTTGGTACGAGCCAATAGATGAGCCAGAGATAGCCAAACTTGCCCTAAGCTGGACTCTTAGCCAAGGCGCAGATGTTGCAGTATCACCAGGGGAAGAGAGCTTGTTTAGAATGGCACTCAAATTTTACAAAGACTGCGGCAAGCTCAGCGATCAAGAGCTTGATAGGCTAAAATCTCATCTGAGTAATGATGAAGCGATTTTTTAACAGAAACTGCTTAAAGAGCTGTTTCGTTTGCGTCTCTTGCCCTGTTAGAGTTCTAACTCTAATAGGGTTAAATCGGTTTTGGTATTTGATAAAATTCTACCTGTTCGCAGTTGTTGTTTAATGCGATTGCTTCCGTCCTGATTTTGAAATCTCTATCGTCGGAGATGGCGATTATTGCTTGGTTTTTTTGGCAGAGTTTTTTTATTTTCTCAGTGGTGGTTGAAGAGATGTAGGTTATGATGGCGTCGAAATCTCCATTTTGACGAATCTCTTCGAGTTTGTCTTGCTCAATATTTTTGACGATGCTTAGATCTTCAACAAAAGTTGTAGTTATTTCGTTAAGGGTGCTTGAAGAGGAAATCTCAAAGACCTCAGAGATTGCATTTCTATTTTCGTCCGAGTCTACTAATAAAACTCTCCATTTACGCTGAGTAAGCCTTATGGCAATATTGACAGGCACTGTAACGGGCAAAAGCGTCTTGGGCTTAGCAAAAAGGGCGAATGTGTCAATATCTTTTAGAATAAGCTCTTCAAACCCAACGCTCAGGTCCTCGTAAAATTCGTCCATGTTTTGGTATTGCTCTGCGTTTGGTTCAGAGTCAGCGAATGAATCATCACTCTCTTTTGCTTCGTCTGAGAATTCGCCATCTTCGGTGATGTTGGTAGAGTCAATATTTTCAATGAGTTTGCTCACAGAATCAAAGTCTGGATTAACTAGCTCAAAATCTTTCTTTTGCGCCATGTTCAAGGCTTTTTGGAAGTCGTTGTTAACAGCTTTTTTATAGCTTGGGTCTACCTTTTTGAGCTTGAAGCTGCTCTTGGCAGAAATCTTTGCACTCGCGGCTGCGGCTATCGCTGCTAAAATGTAGATTATGATGCCGCCGATCGCAGTCGCAACAAAACAGTTAGGCTCTGCCATAGGTCGAGAGCCTTGGCCGTAGCAATGTTGCATAGTGATAAATATGGCTGCGGCGAGTATCCAGCCTTCAAAGAAGAGTATTTTACTAACTGAGCTAATGCCATCGTTGTAGGCTCGTTCTAGATTTATCCTCTCATATAGTTTTATTGCATCGGTTGGACTGAGCCTGCCAGACGAGATGTCGTCTTTGACACCCTTAATCTTTGCGGGGATTATGATGTCTATGTTTTGTGCGGCTTTTTTGGCCATAAAGATTGCCGAGGCAGTGATTGCAATTGTAGAAAAGATTGCAACGATACCAATAGCTATTAACGCCGCGGTATTTGAAGTTGGCGCGGCATCAGTTAAAAAGCTCAGTATGTTTCCTGGTGAGTGGTTAACAAAGCCGCTCTTGCACAGCGCCGCAATAAATATGATGCGCAGAACTAACGTTGCAAACAGGATGTGCGGAAAGCGGGCAAGTTCTGCCGGCTGTTTTGCTCCGGTGATAACTAGGGGGATAACAACGGTGAAGCAAAAAGATATTGCCAAGATAATATCAATGATAATTCCACTAGCGGTGGCTAGAATCCCAAACACCGCAAAAAACGCTAATGCCATCAATAAAAAGAGAGGATAGCAGATCAGCGTCTTCTGGTATAGCGGTAACTCACTGTTCGTTTCGTTTGTCATAGCGGCATTATACATAAAAGAGTGGTATTTAAAAACCTCTTTTTTAAACCAGGAAGATGATGAAGCTCTGGGAACGCGGAGCCCCAGCTGGGCAAATCTTTCAATGCAGTTTTAATTGACAATTCGGATTTGAGACTAGAAAGATATTTAACACAAATGTTTTCGATTCTGCCAGAAGATTGTTTTTGCCGACTAATTTCGTTTAAATCAGCAAAGATCGCTTGAAGTCTTGCGAATCTTCCTGTATTATCGACCTTTATTGTTGCAAAACTTAACTTCATCCTTGATCAGCTCTAATTGCTCTAAACACTGCTCTAACCTTAGGAGGCTTAAATCATGGTTCTTGAAGATCGTTGGTTATCAGTTGATGATATCTGCAAATATCTTGGTATCAGCAAAGATACTGCTTACAAATGGATAGCAGATAAAGACATGCCTGCCAACAGAATCGGTCGTCTCTGGAAGTTTAAAGCTGTGGCGTTTATGTCTTGCGATGATGAGGTTGTTCCACTTCAAGAACGAATTGAGTCGGTTTCAGATGAATCAGAACTTCAGGAAGTATATCAAACTGAAAGGCACCTTCTCTACGTAGCTTGCACAAGAGCCCGTGACTATCTCATGGTGACTGGGGT
>WGDE01000224.1 GCA_015493385.1 Phycisphaerae bacterium | reverse complement strand
TCCGTTACACCAGTTCGCAGAATCAGACCAATTACCAACACTTCCAATCCAATTAGTTGCAGCTGCTGATAGGATTGACGTCAATGAAAAGACGACTAGAACAGCTAATTGGTAGACACTTTTTTTCATTTGTACCCCCTAAAATAGATAATGTTTGCGATTAATATAGTTACTGCAACTCAGCCGAGGCAGTAGTCATTTGAAATCCTTTGCATAACAAATAACTGCGCCAATGCCAAGTAAGTAACGCCATTTTACCAAATACCAGCTATTTTAGCAAGCGAGCATAGGCTTTTTGATGTCATTTCCATTTGCTCTAAATTATCGCAGAAAACCATAAAGGTCCTCTAAAAACAATGATAATCAACCCTAATCATCATTTTGCGATTTCTAGCTCAAAAATCACTTGATTTACCTAAAAGAATACACCTCTACTGAGGCTTTAATATTGGCTTGAGCTTATTGAAATATGTCATATTTTTTATGCGCAAAGACTTTCATTTTGCGTTAAAATTAGGCTCGAACTGATTGTGAATCGGAGATTAATATGCTCAGGCGACAGATTGAAAATAAGAGAAAACAGCTCTGCGCGCTACCACTAGGAGATATAATCGTAAAATTCCTAAACCATCTCTCTATAGAAGCTGGGCTTAGCCCAAACACTGAATTAGCCTACGCGAGAGACCTCCTCAATTTCGCAAACTATTGCAACGATTGCGGGGCACAAAAAATCTCAGACCTAGAACCAAAAATTCTCTATGAATATTCTCATACATTAAATATGCAAAACAAGGTAGAAACAAGTATTCGCAGAGCAATGGTCGCAATTAAGATGTTGCTAAAATTTTCACTCTATGAAGGATTGCTAACAACAGACCTCACTCCATATATAGAGACTCCAAAACAATGGCAGAGAGTACCAACTACCTACAATAAAATCCATATCGAAAAACTGCTAAATGAACCCAATCAAGACGATGCTTTCTTTCTACGTGATCGGGCAATATTGGAGGTACTGTATGCGACTGGTATGCGAGTTAGCGAAATCGCAAATCTAGAAATACAAAATATAAATTCCAAAATTGGTTATCTAAAATGCTTTGGCAAAGGCAATAAAGAAAGAATTATACCTCTTGGCAAGATTGCACTCAAAGCCATTGCCAATTATCTAGAAAACGAAAGAGCTTCATTGGAAACCAAAGAGAGCAAAGACACCCTCTTTCTCTCAAGGACAGGTAGAGCATTCGATAGAACCAATATATGGCGTGTTGTGAAAAAATATGCCATTCGCGCAGGGCTTGGAGACAAACTGACAGTGCATTCATTGAGGCATAGTTTTGCGACCCACCTACTCTCAGGCGGTGCAGACCTGCGCAGCGTACAAGAGATGCTAGGTCATGCAGATATTACAACTACTCAGATATATACACATGTAGACCAAGAAAGACTTAGAAAGATACATAAAGAATTCCACCCAAGAAGTTAATAAACCTATGCGAGATATTCGGAGAACTTAAAATGAGAAATTTATGCTTACTTGCCATTGTAATCTTAACTGGAATCTCATTTGGAATTGATGGTCTAAAAGAACCCAAACAAAGCAAACAACCTAAACTTCAAAGGATACAAAAGATTAGAACTGCATCATTCGAGCTTGAAAATGGCAAAGGTGTAAGCGGAAAAATTCTAGAAGACAGTAAGTTATTCATCTCTCTTCTAGTTCCAAACAAGGGACTTATGGTAAAAGTGAAGTATCCAAAATCACAAATAAGATACAGGATAACTTATAAGAGTTACCCAGAACAAGAATATTATGAAGTCCTTGCCGGTAATTTCTTAGATCAGACATGGGATTTTAGAAACGACCCTGACGAGTTCATTCAAGCATTGCGATGTTATGAAAAAGCAAAAGAGATTGTAGAGGATGCTTTTGGAGATGACCATGAGAAGATTGCGTTCTATGACAACAAAATTAAAAATATCGAAGCTCAACGCGCAAGATGGTTTGAGCTCACCAAAAACCGCGCAGAGCAAATTAAAGTAGAGGATATCGCTGAATTTGACAATAGAATTCAGCAATTGACTAAGCAATTAGACACGTTGACTAATTCTGTTGACAAAATACTAGAAGAAAATCAAAACCTCTCGCAGCTCCAAGAGAAGTTTAACAAATCAACGGCTTACATATACCAAACTCTCAAGAAGCTTGAATACACGTCAAATTCAAACACATCTGATATTAGAGATCTTTACGATAGAACTAAAAGAAGAAACTACTATGGCACAGGCTATGTAGTACCAAGAACAAGCAAATAAAAAAGAGGGCTCTCGTACAAGCAAGAACCCGCTTTATATTTAATACTTAAGGGTAAGCCTTAATTCCAAGGCGGTAACCAGTTCCATGAATTCATGAAATAAATTTGGTCTTGATTATCTAGCCAGTCGTTATTATCAAAATCATATTTTTTGAATTCTTCTCTGTCTAGATCGTCGATTGTGCCATCATGATTGTAGTCTTTAGAAGAATCATACTTGCCACTAAAAGCAGTATAGAAACTGACAAATGCATCATAATCGTCCGCATCAACTAGATTGTCTCCATTAATGTCTGCTAGGAGAGTGTAACTCGCACTATGCCCTGCAGATTTGCTTGCCTCAACAGTTCCGCCATAAGCGCCCATATTAATTCTATAGCCATTTTCCATTTGCTCAGGAGCATAGCTATAGATTGGATCAATATCTCCTGCGTTAATGCAGCTACTAGTTAGAGTGTCTTGGACAAAGTCAGTTCCGTCAAATGAGACTAGATAATTATCTACAATCAATACAAAATCTTCGACGGATATCTCACCATCAAGGTTGAAATCTGCAATCGCAACAAACCCAGTATCACCAGATTTAAGATTCCAAGAACTAGCAAACACAGACATGTCTAAATTGTTAATAATATTGTTAGGGTCACTAAATATATCAAACTTCGCAATATTTTCAGAACCACCAATCCATCGCCCCTCTTTACTCATAAGATGATAATCTCTATTAGCTGAATTTGCGAATAATGGATTGCTATCTATATTACTTCTTCCATCAACAAAGATCTCTGGATATTTAGTCTCCAATCCGCTGAGCCCTTGAATGTCGCTGTAGTGAAAATATATCTCTGGTAGCAAGTCATTACGACGCAGTGACACTTGACTGGTGCTTGGGTCTTGAATCGACTCATTGCCCCAGATAATTGTATTTACTACAAAAGCTGTGCCGTCATGGCAATCAATTCCACCGCCATCACTCGTGGCAGAATTGTTTGTAATCGTGCAATTAATTATCTCGGCTCTATTGTTGTAATCCGTTGCAATTCCACCACCCCAATAGGCATCATTATTGTCTATAATAGAATTTTTGATTACTACAGAATCCCCTCTAATGTCACTTGGGTCATTGTGTTTTCTAAATGAAGCAAAAATGCCACCGCCGCTACCAGTCCCAGCAAGATTATTGTATATTTGAGTATTCTCAACTCTCAATTTAGCATTCGAGCTGTAAATACCACCACCAGATTTAAATGCATAATTATCCCTTACGATGCAATCTGTTATCTTCGGAGATCCACCATCTGCCACATAATCAATTTCAAAAGGTGTGCCTATTTTTATACCGCCGCCATATTCAAACTGCGGATCAATATTATCTCTAGCGTAGCCGCCTGTGATTGTTACACCTTTTATCGTTGAGCTATTGTTTACCATTGCAATCACAGACTCTGGGTAAAATGCCTTAATGATCGTATCTTCTGGATATAGAGTCGGATCGGTATATCTCTGATCTTCTGGCAAGCTTGGATCAAAACTGCGTATTGTCACATCTGAATTGGCTAGCGTAATATTTCCAATGTAAGTATGACCCTTTGCTAAAAGTATAGTGTCCCCACTGTGAGAATCTTCTATCGCATCCTTGATAGAATTGTATGGACCTCGCAAATCCCCCTGCGCAGGTGGGTTAGCGGCCGCATGATCCAAGATAAAAATGGTATTTGGATCTGCATCAGGGGCGCCGCCAACATTAAACTTAAAGCTCATATTAGCACCAGCTTCGCTTATATCAGTAACCTCAATATCTGAATGGTTATAGTTAATCCACCTAGAATCAGGCATGGTTGTTGGGGTTAGCTGTGTTCTGTTTGGCGCCTTGTAGAAATAGTAATAATACGATCCATAAGAAGCCGGAACTAACCTAGCCAAAGCAGAGAAACCTCCATAATACTTTTGGTCTATTTTCCAAATATTAAGACCAGCAAAGCCAGCATCCCAATCGGATGCGTTTGGACCATATCGATTTTCAAATAGGAAATACTGGTTAGGGTCGCTAGGGTTACTATATTTATATATCTTATCTACTGCAGCATCAGTAAACGTTTGCACTGAGCCTGTGTCAGTTATTATTGTTGGTTCGACCCAGCCAGACAAGACCCTATAAGGCGCAGCCGGTTTAACTGGATGAGGAGTGTAGCCAGTTCCCATCAAGCCAATCTCCCCTGCGTTGTAGTATGGAAGATTCCAACCAAGAGTTGTCCTTCCTAGCCACTTCTCAACTATTCCAGGGTAATAATACCAATCCATCTCAAGAATCATACAGTTTTTTACTATAGAACCAGAAAATTCAGTCCCCGTCCACCAGTCAGAAACTATATCCGAAAAAGATGTGCTCGAGCCGGCGTAATAACAGACTACTGAGTCGTAATTGTTTAGATTCGCCCCAGATTTGGTAATCAACTCCTGCAACAACACCTTCGCTCCCGCGTGAGAGTCTGTTGCGTCGTAGAATGGCAAACCGTCATTAGTTGGATCAGAGCTGAAATTTTCATAGTATCCTATTGGGTGATCCGCCTTGATATAGCTAGGCGAGACTGTTGCATTTATAGCGAGTTTGCTTAGTGATACAGAAGTAAAGTATTCGTTAACTGAGCCTTTAAAACCCCAGTAGTTACTCTCGCTAGAGGAATAGTTAGGATTGTTAAAGAACTCTGCCACTCCCGGCGCAGTTCTAGGGTCAAACTCAGAATCGTAAGTCTCATCCAATTCTAGATACGGATAGTCACTAGGATCATAAACGCCCTCTTCGTATGGGAAATAAGCTAATAACACCAAAACATTCTTTGTGCCCGTAGCATCGGGGAAATAGGCAGTGTTAGATTCGTCCTGCGACTGAGTCGAATTTGCTGATAGAGATCGAAGTGGAGCAACTGCTATAGTTGCTGGTGTCGTAGTGGTATCGCGAGCTGAAATTTTCGCCGCAATGATTCTCTCTTTAGCTTTTGCAGAAATATCAACACCCTTTGGAAAATCAGAAGCAAGTTTATCGATCTTGCCTTCAACAATACCAGTTGAAACTAGAGACTCGCCATCTGCGCTAAGTTTAGCATAACACCAGAAACCAGTGAAGCTATCCTTAATCAAGGTATAGCCATCGGCAGTAGTTACGGTATTGTAGTAGTTATCGCCAGTCACATAGGCAGTAAAGACACTAGAATCAGGTTGTTTAAAGTTAAACTTTCTGTGCTCAAAGAGATTCTGCGCAAAGGCAGATAACGAGAGAGTACACAAAAGCAACACTGAAAATACTAATCTTCTAATCACCAAAACACCTCAAAATCAACAGACAAAATCCCCACATCAAGTATGAAAACATACAGACGTCCACATAATCTACTTATTCGGCACAACTTTTGTTCGGCTAAATCAAATTCTATTTTCTACGAATAAACAATGCACCGAATGCAAAAATAGACATAGAGATTGGCTCTGGAATATCAGCAACATCCACAACAACTCTGTCAATAAATGAAGTGTCACTGCCTTGGGCTATACTTAGTTCAAATTTACCGTTTTCATCAGGGGAAACGTTCCACTTTGTTGAATAGATTACCCAGGCATCTGAAAACTGATTTGGGTTATTGAATTTCTCGTGTTTTACTGTTCCAAGAGAAGAAGCATCAGAGCTCGAAATAACTGGCTGCATATCAGGAGCACCACTTAAATTGTAGCCCATCTGAAAATAAGCAACCTGTACGATAATCTCACGAGCAGTTGAATCGCTTGGCAAATCAATGGATAACTCCATCGCCATGTCATCACTGGTATTGTCGAGCTCGTAAATACCTTGAGCCGCCCCCCCAAAGCTGTATGAATCATTCCAATTTCCGGTTATACTCTGTGGTGTTATCGTCGCCTCTGCACCAGAATCGCTCGCAGATAGGGATAAAACATCTCCAGCATCAAAAGCCCAATCTAGCCTAGCAAAACCAGACCAGCTTGAATCTTCATAGAAAACCCCAGTATAATTTAAACTGGCATTTGCGTTTGCTGCTATTGCTGATAGACACACAATAAGAGCAATTAAAACCTTTCTCTTCATAATTTTTCCTCTTCAATATTTTGATGGATTTAGGTGTCACAGCATTGTAGCAGATTTGACAGCTAAAAACGAGGAAAAATCACGTTAATACCGGACCTTATCTAGTAGGTCACATCACCAATTTGTTTGTAACCTACTATTTTTACACGACCTACAACTTTAGGAGGCTTATTATTGTCAACAGCTTCTCTTGAGAGATTTTTTCCATTGTTGTCATATACAGGATAGACATTTGACCTATCCAGAATAGCTACAACCCTCTTTTGCGGACCGTCACTACCGAGCCTAACAAGAATATAGGCTGTAAATGTATCGCTACGCACGGTAGCAAGATTACTTAGACGTGAGAAGATTAGATCTTTTTCTTCGAAATCATCCACTGCGTTATCACCTGCAAGATTGACATCGTTAGGATCTATTGTTGCAAGATCTTCGTCAACATAAGTTATAAGGTCGGGTAAGTATTTAACGTCTTTATTGTCATTGCCGAGCTTGTCAATACAGTATTCGTTACCAGACGAATTAACAACAAGAGAAAGCTCTCCAATTGAGGCAAAGCCTTTTTCCTCTCGCACATCATCTCTATTAGCTGACTTTAGAACTTTTTTCATCACATCATAGCGGCCATCATCACCTTGATAATCTGGGATATCGCCTCCTAGACCAAAAACATTTGCGTTTCTTTTGTCTCGATACGCACAGATTGCAGCAGCAAGTTTATATTGGTCAGGATCATCAAAAGATTTAATTATATTTGGGTTATCACCATTAACCTTCACCCAAGGTAACTGCGCAATCACATACCATGGAGCAGTATTTACATTTATGCGCCCTGGAATTTTCCATTCACTTCTATCTTCACTCTTGAATTTCCAGCTGTCTGGTGTGGTATCGAAACCTGGATCTGCAACACCGTCGCCATCGTTATCAATATAATCTCTAGACGGATCAAATGCTGTAACGTATTGGAATATATTACTAAAACGTGGATTACGCAGATCTAGACGCATATAATCTTCACGGCCCGTATGTTCAAGTACGCTAATATAATCACCCGCAGTTAACGCATAGCTCTCCCAGTCTAGATAATTATTAGGGTCAACAGGGTCTATCTTTGGATAGAGATTAATATATTCACCGTTATCAGGATCGTAAGATCTAGGGTCAATATCACTAGCAAATTCATTATCAATAAGAGTTCTATAATCTCTAGCCATTACTTCCATTCTATCTTCGACAATTTCCCAACGCTGCGGCCCCACTGTCCAGATTCTAGAAATATCACCAACTGTAGTAAATTTAACAATAGGCCTATTCCAGTACCCCTTGGATTTCTTCTCAATATAATCCTCAACAGCATTAAGTCCTTTTAAATCACCTCTGATATAGTCTGACTCATAGAGTGTGTCTGATGGCGGTAAACTGCCGACTGTCTCCATCCATCGCTGAGTAACCATTGATGGGTCAAATATTGTAAATCTATGAGTTTTTACAGACAAATCTTTTTCAGATGCAATGAAACCATTTGGAGCACCAGTATCTGGAGAATATTTAACTGAGTAGGCAGTACGTGGATTTACAAAATCCCACCATCTATTTTGCCTCTCAAATAGGCTAAGACTATCTAGTTGAGATCGCTGCAGATTGTTTTTTACAATTGGAGATGCTTCTAATGTGTTTGTTAATCGTTGCTGATATTTTAGTACAGCATTGGCGTTCTCAACATCCCAATAAACCGTATTTGGATCTACTGTATAATGGTCAAGATAGATTTCCTCTCCATCAACATCCTTTGAAAGCAATATATCGCAAGGAGTTTGCACTGCATAATTAGAGATTGTACGCTGTGTGTAACCAATTTCCTTGTCTGTGTGTGTGATAGCCTCAGAAAATGAAACATTCATATTTACTGGAGATATAACACTGTCAGCATCTTTGACCCAGCCACTACCCTTCCAGAAACCAGAATCGTTTGTCAAGACTCTAAAGCTTCTTGGCGCAATATCTACAATTCTTGCGTTATTACTTATAGAGATACTCTTGAACGGTGTATCTTTTGATCTATCCCAAAAAACTAATTTATAATTATCGTTAACTGGTAGATACAGGGTGAAATCATATGGATTGTATAATTCAATAGCATATTTTGCATGAGCATCCGACCATACAGTAGGGTCATTTTTCCAATCTGCAGTGTTAGGGTCTCCTTTGAATGGATCATAATGCACTGCAACGCCACTTATAACTGGGTGCGGTTCTATTCCGTAAACAACCGCATTAGGATCAAAAGAATTTGCAAAATATGGGTTATCTAATCCAAGATCATCATCCTTATCAAACCAACCATCTCCATCTGTCATATTTGAATAAAGATACTCAAACTCACTATGAAGAAAGTTCGGCAATGCTAGAGAAAGCCGCGTAATATCAACGTCTTTGTCTCTCTGGTCTACAATATTAACCGCTAATTGACCTAGCTTACGTAGCTCGGCTCTGGATATAAGATTAGGTTTCTTACCATTGCCTAAATCTTCTCTATTTTTAGAAAGAGATTTAACAAAAGTTAGATATAGAGCCCTTGCCATCATTTCAGAGCGATTAACTCGATCGGAGACATTGTTAAAATCACGTCGTGGATAATCGTATTGATCAAGCCTACCCGCCTGTCTTGATATATCGATATTTAAGGACATCTGTTTTCTGCCATCAGGATCAATAATTCTATCGAAGCTGTAGGTTGTAAGCCAGTGACGCTTATCTGCATCAACAAACTTTGGTTCGCTATTGGGGTTTGTGATACGTCTTACATCGGCCATCCTAGATATCCAATCGGAAAGACCACTACCTGTTGTAGCGTCATAAATGCCCCTTTGAGGACCAAGGTCTGCATCGCCCTTCTCCAAAACTCCATTAGGATTTTTTGTATACCGCCAAGGCCATAGAGATTCTAATCGGCTCATTGAGTTTCTCTTTACACAAAACCTCTCGCGCAGAGCAAGTTCATCAGAAATATCAAAACGCATAGAACGATTTGCATCTTGCCCCCAACGCCAAGCGAAATAATCATCAATATAATCTATGCCGTTAAACCCATCTGAATCAGGATTTCCAATATCTTCCCACCAATTGTGCTTTACAGTTGTCCACCATGAGGAATTTTTATCCGCAAATACTTCAAGATTAGAATTGGTATACCGCCCTGGTATCTTAAGCCCACCAGATTTTGAGGCAATGTCCCAACCTTTTATCAAATAGCTTAAACTTGTTGCCCTAGAAGATGTCGCTTCATTTTCTAGAATTTCAGTAACGCCTTGAGAATTGTCACGACCTACCAATCCAGCAAGGTCGATTTGTGTTAGCGAAGAACCATCAACCATCTTTGGGAATTTCGCCTCTGAGTCGCAGGCAATCGCAGTATTAACATTAACCATGCCGCAGTTATCAATAACACGAATCGCGGCGTAAATAGGCTTACCCTTATCCGTCTTAACTCCATCAAGCTCTATCCATTTGGAATCGGCAATTCCATCGCCATCTGCATCTGCAAACTGACCAACAAAAGAATCCACACTAAGCTTGTGACCATGGTCTAGATTACCATTCTCGTCAATCATTAATTTTGGATATTCTTTTATTACCTTCCTATTATAGAGATCCTTATACTTTGGATCAGAAGAGTACTCTTTAGGGTTAACAATTACTGAATGTGTATTAATTCCTTCACGTTTTAAATAACCTGTTACATCTGAAATCTGTGACCAATAGGTATTTGTTTCATCCGCTTTATAATTAGTAGAATAGGGCTCAATACTTGCAAGCCAAGGATCTTTTGAGCCTGGGTAATCGTAATATTCCTGCCCTGCTACGCCTGGAGTATCTAGGACAAGTTGTCGTGAGATTGTTCCAATAACATTATCAACTGCCGACTTTAATTCTTTATCTTGTGAAATATTTGACGTTACCGCTTCATCAATTCTTGAGACCATTAAGAATGTAACACCAATAACAGCAAGAAGCACTGTTAGAATCATGGTTAATATTAACGCCGAACCTTTTAGTCTGGCAAGTTTATAATTTTGAAGCATCATCAAAGACCACCTCTTTTCATACGATATTGATGGATTAGTTATTCAAATATATAATGTGGGTAAAAGTCTTTCCTTTTTTGAATTCACCATTAGAATCATGTAGAGTAAAAGTGAATTTGATTGCTCTTAAAGGAAAATCGCTAAAGTCGTACCACTTGTAGTTCTTGTCTGCGCAGGTCACACCAGATATGTTTGCCCCAAAGCGACTAGAATAATCAATTAAGATATCTTTACCTTCGTATGTTGATATCGCATCACCGCTTAGATTAAAAGCAATCCCAAATATATCTTGACCATTACTATCGAAGTAATCGCCATGTTTTTCAAAATGTGAATCGTTAGGATTGTTAGGATTACCATCTAAGTCGGGATCGCAACTTGGAAAGCAGAACCATCGCTTACTGGCAGAGTCAAAATAATAAAATTGGATTTTCAAATCACTAACAGCTTCGCTTACGGTTAAATGTAAACGCGGCGCAGGTCTAGCATATTTGCCGTCTTTTGTATCACCTTTCGTGTCTTTTAGAGATGTGTCGACGAATCGCTCAAAACATGCCGGAATGACAGCCTGCGCAAAATCATTTTCTGTCTTAGCTGCACTGTCATCACTGATATCTATATTGCACTTGACCTGCCTCCACCCCTGTAATGAGAGATTCTCGTGTTCAAACTTCTGTTCAAGGCGTTCATTGTTTGTGTCTTTTAAGAATGAATCATAGAGTTGAGCTATACTATCAACTAATGTAGCGTTGTAATCCATATCTGGGAAGAGACCAAGCTCATCAGAGACAACTCTATCAGCTACCAAGATATGCGCACGCCTAGTCAGGAAGCGAGAGGATGCATCCGCACCTCTAACATTTGAATAATCATCATTTATTCCAGTAACCCTATTGCGTGATATAGCATATTGGATTCTAGCAGTATCACCCTTTACAGATATCGGCTGATCACTATTTTCATCCGCATATTGACGCATTGATGTAAAATCGCCAGTTGCGAAAAACATTATTTGGTCTGCGCGATGAATCTCTTTAACCCCATCACCGTCTTCGTCTTTTTCATATTTTTCAAAGCGAACCAGGATTGGCATATCTTTTTGTAATCCTGCAAAATCACGATCAAGCTGGTCTGTGACAATACGCAACTGATCCATAACATCACCTGTTGCTTTTGCAATTTTTTGGCTCTTTGCCGCAATCGAAAATATATAACCACTGCCGGCAAGCATAGCAACAACCAAACCGAGAGCTAATAGAAGCTCGATAAGTGTGAATGCTTTTTTGTTGACTTTTATATTCATATAACTACTCATTTGTTTAATCTTGAGGCAAGTTAATTATTCTTTGATAAACACCAACACAAGGGCTCTTACTAGCACCAATTCCTGGGGGGATTACCCATACAAATTCAGGATCGAAGGTAAAAGGATTACCGCCTGAATCTTCCCAATTACCATCTTTGTCACACCAGTTATATTCCCAATTTCGATCCAAGACGATATACCAATTACCCCCATCTTCAAATCTATCTACAACTCTATACAATCTTGAGGTTCTGTCATCAACAATAGTTGAGCCTACAACTATGAGATCCACCTCAGAGGAATGACCAAATTTTAGAATATTATCCTTTCTCTTGCCGCCAAACATAGCAACCTCAACCTTAACCTTAATTGGTTCTGGCCATAGTACCATTCCACCACTAACAAGGGTAGAATCAGAAGAGTTAGCTTCGTGATATCTTGTTGATTGAGCAATCTTATGCGATACAAAGACAGTAACCTCTACCCTATAATCATTTGGATCAACCAATCGACCGATCGCAGCCCAACTATATTTTATATCATTCTTATTGATATTCTCGTCCGAAGGATAGAATTTTTCTAATGAGCTAATATTTTTTAATGGGTCAACATAGCTTATGTT
This sequence comes from Phycisphaerae bacterium, assembly GCA_015493385.1. Lineage (GTDB taxonomy): Bacteria > Planctomycetota > Phycisphaerae > Sedimentisphaerales > Sedimentisphaeraceae > S145-28. The sequence continues at coordinate 677 of WGDE01000224.1, read as the reverse complement.
AAACTTATCGAGATCTTTATTATCTATGCTACTAATTAAAACATTACTGCTATTGTACCTGTGAAAATCATACCTCTGGTGGTATGTTGTATTTTGCCAACCTGTACCATGATTAAATTTGCTAAAATCAATATCGTACAACTTAATCTTCGCAAATGCTTCATTTCCTGCCACTGAGGCAATTGTACTCTGCGTAGCTTTTGCGCTTAAACCGACTGCAACTGGAAAAGTACCAAGAATGAGCATAAAGCCAATTGCAAGTATGGCAGCAGCCATCAAAACTTCAATCAGCGAGAAGCCTGAATGTCTTTTGAAGCTTTTCATTATTTTTTATCCCTGATTATTTTTCCGTTGTATGGGTTTAGATAATAAGTGCTCTGATCTTTAATTTTGGAAATAAAATCAGAATATCTTTTCGAAGAATCAACCTTCTCAAACTCCTTGCGGTCAAAGATGAAGAAGCTTGTTCTAGTCGGTTCTTTCCACAGGCCGTCAATTTCGTTGGCATCTCCTTTGGTGTAATCTTGAAAAAAACGACCTATGCCTGATTCAACATTGATTTTTGAATTAAATACTCTATCTGAAGAATCTTTAGCATTTTGAGGATCGGCCTTGCCATCTTTATTTCTGACTTGAGCGAATCTAACAACTGGCTTACCAGATGGGCTAAATAGTAT
>WGDE01000223.1 GCA_015493385.1 Phycisphaerae bacterium | reverse complement strand
ATTTTAAACTACGCTCTCATTGTTAGTTTTTTATTAGGGCTACGTTAGACTTTGATTAATATTGCTAGAATTTGTAAACTAAGTCGGCTTGAAGCATCCTAAAATCATCTTTAGTACTACTTACATTCTTCTCGTTTATAAAGTAGTGAAGGCCTGCCTGTACATTCTTTGCCAACTGATACTTGAAGCCGAACACATGACCCTTACCGTCCGTGCCACCACCTACAAAATCAGAATCACAAAGCCCACCTACAACAGCATCCTTATCAACTTCTCTGTAGTTATAAGAAAGTTCCCATGATCCGGGCTTCTTAGCTTTGTTATACTTTGCCCCAATAAGCCAAGCGGTATCTTCAGAATTGCTAGCTGCAATGTTGTTTACATAAGAGCCGTAAATAGCCGCAGGTCTATCAGCAAGTGAAAAACCATACTCAGCAAAACCCTCGAAAATATCATAGTCATTATCATAAAGACCTCCGGTCTGGCTATTGCCCTTGGCATGTATACCACTCAATCCCTTCCCCTGTATATTGCCAAAATCGTAATAGCTAAGACCTCCAACAATGTGATTGCCATCAGAGAAATCATGTCTGAGCAATCCCTGGATACCAAAAATACTGGTATCAGCTTCAGTGCTTCTCTCGCTCAGCCAGAATGCCCCGCCAGTTAACTTTGCACTTGTTGAATCACTAACATCCCATTTATAGGTTACTGCGCCACCTTCAGGGCTTAAATCGCCATCGAAAATCAGTTGATTTTTACCGACTTTATAAAACGGGTTTGCCATTTTACCCAATAGAACATTTAAACCTGGCTTCCAAGTGGGATGATAATTGACATAGGCTTGGTCTAACCAGATTTCATGGCTGCTAAAAGAATCGTCGCCAGAACCGAGTGTCTGGTTAGTTGATGTTGGTGAGTCGCTACTACCTGAGGCAAGCCTGAAGGTTGCATCCCATTCATCGTTAATCTTGGCTTTCAATTTCAATCTTGCTCTGATACGATTTCTATCTCTCTTTGTTGCCTTTGTATCATCGTCGATAGATTCGTATCTGTATCGAAAATCTCCGCCCCATTTTATATTTTGAGCCCATTTCAAACTATCAGGAACGCTGCTGAATTCTTTTTCATTTACTGCCTTTGCAATCTCCTTTTGTATTTCTTGATTCTGTTGCGTCTGTTCTGTCTCAAGTTTCTCCAATCTTTTTTGCATCTGCTCTAGCATCTTAACTTGCTGAGCCATTTGCTGTTTGAGTTCTGCAGTCTCGTTGGCCTTAGCAACAGGAGTCTGCACTGCAAATAGCAAACAAATAATCAATGACGCAATCCATTTCTTCATTTTCATACCTTTCTAAAAAAGCAGTTTTTTGAAAGTCTCTCAAGCCGACCCTGAGTCTCTTTCTGATAGGAAAGGTAACTTGCTAGTATTAAGAAATAATAAGGTTTGCGTTAGGATTTCATTAAAAGATAAAAAAGGTAAAAAGCGTTCGAGCTAAATCGTATTACACTAAGAAAGTGTTGACGCTAATAATTGCTTTTGAGCGGTATAAAGACAAAGCCGACTTATCAGTAGATAAGGCGGCTTTATCTGATGTTCTAGAGCAACAGAAAGGTTCGCTTGTCTGTTTTTTTCAGATGTCCCCTAAATAGGTAAGTGTATGGTGAAAGTGCTTCCATTACCGATAGTACTCTCAACTCCTACATACCCACCATGAACCTGCGCTATATGCTTTACTATTGACAGCCCTAGACCTGTCCCCCCAAGTTTACGGCTACGACCTTTGTCAACCACATAGAACCTCTCAAAGATGCGGTTGAGATGCTTTGCGGTTATGCCACAACCATTATCCGCTACTTTAATAAGAACCTCATCTCTCGATGCTTGAGCAATGACTTGTATATTATTTTTGCTCTGACTGTACTTAACAGCATTATCGATAAGATTGAGGATTGCCTGTTCTATGAGAGGAGAGTTAATTTTGGCCCTCACCTCTTCATCGCAGAACAAATCGATCTTTATATGTTTTTGCTCAGCTCTAACTTTAGCAAGTTCAATAGCCGAAACAAGTGTAGGCTTTAGACTTGTCGTTTCAAAAGAGAGCATTATTTTTTTGCCATTCTCCTCTAATCGTGAAAGACTCAAAAGATCTTCGATTATTGCGGTAAGTCGATCAGAATGTTTAACAATGATTTTCAAGAACCGCTCAGATTGCTCGGGTTCGTTTATAGCTCCTTCTAGCAACGTTTCTGCAAATCCTTTGATAGAGGTAATAGGAGTCTTAAGCTCATGTGATACATTCGCGACAAAATCACGTCTTATTTCTTCTAGCTGATGAGTGCTAGTAATATCGTGTAAAACAAACACCGCACCGGTATTTTCACTTTTATCATTAGTCAGTGCCGAGCCATGCAATTGCAGAAAGCAACTCCCATCATTTATCGCAAAAGATTCAGTCTCTGCTACTTGTCTATTCTCGAGAGTATTTTTAACATATTGCTGGAGCTTAGGATTACGAATAGCCTCTTCAATATTTAAGCCATCTACTTTTTCTTTATCGATACAAAGCAATCTTCCAGCTGCTTCGTTGATACTCACAATGTGTCCAGACGAATCAACCGCCAGAACACCTTCAACCATACTTGAGAGAACAGCCTGTATATGGCTTCGTTCTTCTGTTATTGTTTTAATCCTCGAATCAAGCTCTCGAGACATTTCATTCAAGGCTTTTGCTAATTCAGCCAGTTCAACCACATTTGGTATCGACAACCTCATATCGAGCTTACCCGATGCAAAATGTCTCGCACCTTCGGTCATCTGTTCTACGGGACGGCTTATTTTTTTAGATATAGCCAAGCTTATAATCGCCGCGCAAATCGCAATAATCACTCCGGCAAAGAAAAGTCTTTTGTAAATACTATTAAGTGCTTCATCAATTGCCGTTACTGGTACAGACGTTCGAATAACTCCAATAACTTTACCATCCTGTTTTAGAGGGATTGCTAGATACATCATTTTCTTGCCAAGAGTATCGCTAAATCGAAGCGATTTACCAATCCCTTTATCTACTGCGCCTTGGAACTCTGGTCTATCAGCATGATTTTTCATACGCGAAGGCAGTTCATCAGAATCTGCTATGACTTCACCATAGGGCAAGATTACAGTAATACGTGTAGCGCTTGCCTGACCAATATATTTGCACAAATCATCAATTTCTTTAAATTGTTGATTCGTAAGTTTATCAGATATCTGTCTCTCAATTAAAATCGCTCTGGATTTGAGATCTTCATCAACTTGGTCAAGATGAAAATTGCGCAATGAATGTGACCCATACCACGCCAAACCAACCACTGAAATAAAGATAATCAGCAGAAAATATGGATAAATTTGCCATAACAACCGTTTTTTTAACATTGATTATGTAACTCCGATTTTAAACATTCAATTTGCTGCAATAAATTCTACCTAAAAAGTGTCCTTGAAGCGATATCCAACACCACGAACAGTTTCAATATATTTACTGTAAGGCGTCAGTTTCTTTCTAAGACCAACTATTTGAACATCGACAGCCCGATCTGTAACAAGGTAGTCATCACCGTGCAACATATCTACAATCTGGTATCTTGTAAAAACAAGACCAGGTCTTTTAGCCAGAGCGTATAGAATATTGAATTCAGTAAATGTTAGATCAACGTGTTTATCTTCGATTAGTACTTGTCGTCTGGAGGGATCTATCGTCAATTCATGAATTTTCACAGGCGCTTTTTCTAAGCTACTAACCACACCCCGATGTAATATCCGCCGCAATCTGGCGATAAGAACTTTTGGGCTAAATGGCTTGGTTACATAATCATCAGCCCCCAATTCTAGACCAGTAACAATATCAACCTCTTCTCCTTTAGCGGTGAGCATTATAATAGGAATATGTTGGGTCTTATTATTGCTTTTAAGTTTTTTGCAGACCTCTAAACCATCAATACCCGGAAGCATCAAGTCTAATATTATCAAATCGGGCAGTTCGGCTCTAACTCTCAGCAAAGCCTCTTCACCAGTAACTGCCATTGAAACTCTATAGCCATTCTTGTCAAGATTATAACGAATTAGCTCAAGTACATCTTCCTCATCATCAACAACTAGAATATTTTCTTTTGCCATAGCTTCTACCTTATTTGAGTTAGCGTATTATTGGGTTCCCATAGGCCTATTCTCTTATCATCAACTAGAATATTCTCTTGCGCCATAGCTTACTTCTACTTTGCTTGAGTTAGTGCATTATTAGCAAACTGTTAGATTTTCGTTAGTTAACTCTTTACAGCACACTAAGAGCTATTTCGTCTCAACATATCAACGTTATAAAAGAAAGTTCAACTCCAATAGAGTTGGTATAAATTTATAGACCAGAGTGAACATCACGCTACACTTTCATAAGATAAGTGTCTTATTCACAAGCACTTGTAAAATGTAAGAAGTACACAAGGTCCAGACTTAGTATAGCAAGGTGCTTTCCATTTACGCGAGTAAAATCTATCGAACAAAATATCCATGATAAAAAATCTGATTCGGTTCTGATCAACATAGCTTCGAATTGAGTATCGGTCGTTGCAGCAGTTTGTTAAAACACTGAGTAACCATGAGGATAGCATACTCAATCACGCAGACTATCCGATAAGCACAAGCACGCTAGAAGGGATGAACAATAAAATCAAAGTTATAAAACGTAAAGCACATGGCTTTCATGATTCAGAGTATTTCGCATTAAAAGTTAAGTAGGCCTTCGTAGCATAATAAATCCACCAACTTTATTAGATTTGAACCCTAAATGTAGGCTTCTATCTCTTTGGCGATTTTTTCAACTTGAGCAGGGTCTCTAAAATCTGCGTCTTTCATATCAATTTTTATCACCGGCGAAACCTGCCAGTTTTGAAATAGTAAATCATATTCACGTTCTAGAGCCTCTAACAAATCTCTATCTAAATTGACTTCAAAATCACGGGCTCTCTTTTTGATTCGAACAAGACAATTCTCAATAGAATCTTTTAGGTAAATTACAAGAGACGGCTTTTCTCTAAGCTTTGAGACTCGGTTGTACTCTTTCTTAAAAATTTCCAGATCAGACTCGTTTAGCCAATAGCTTGCATAGATAAGAGTCTTCTCAAACACAAAATCGCAGATGTATCTCTGCTGCGCGGTAAGTTTTTTAGGGTCTAATAATTCAAATGCATTGTTAAGGAAAAACAGTTCACTCCTTATCGCTAAATCATTTTGCCCGTCATAAACACCGCTAATATATGGGTTGCTCTCGTAATCTTCAAACAGCTCGTTCGCTCCAAAGTATTTGCAAAGCCCCTGAGCAAGCGTAGATTTACCAACACCAATCATGCCAGCAATCTCAACAACTTTTGGCCTATTGGGTTCGATAAAGAAATTCTGGCTGCTTAATCTGTCTCGAAGCTCGCTAACTGTTCTTTTTAATATTGGGTGCTCAAAACTGCCTGCAATTTCTAAAAGTGGCTCTAAAACAAAGCTGCGCAGATGCATCTGTGAATGAGGAATTGTAAGCTCATCAGACGATACAACCGTATCACCAAAGAAAATGATATCAATATCAATCTCTCTAGAGTCCCAGTGAGTTTTTTCTTTGCGGCCAAGTTCTTTTTCAATTTTCTTACATTTAGCAAGCAATTCACTTGGACTCAGAGTTGTACTAAGACTTGCGGCTGCGTTTAAATATAACGGCTGCGCAAGCGAAGTGAGCGGTTTGGTTTCGAAAAGAATACTGCTGTTTAAAATATCTATGTTAGGATCTGCATCAAGAGAACAAAGAGCTTCATTGATATTTTTCTCTCTATCCCCTAGGTTTGAACCAAGCGCAATAAAAACTTGATCTCCAAAATCCATCTTATCCCCATAGAAATGCTACAAATAGTTAAAAAATAAGGGGAGTCAAAACTCCCCTTTTAAAGTTAAAGGACTTCCCTAAAGGGCAACTAAAGTTTTGCGATTCGTTCCATCGCTTCTTTAACGCGTGCTAGATTATTAAATGCACTTAATCTAAAATATCCCTCGCCAGAGGCACCAAAACCTGAACCCGGCGTCCCAACGACATGCGCTTCGTTTAAGAACTTATCGAATAGTTCCCAGCTAGTCATTCCATCTTTTGTTTTCAGCCAAACATAAGGAGCATTGACGCCGCCGTAAACTTCATAGCCCATCTCTTTTAGAGATTCTATCATGTAGCTAGCGTTGGCCATGTATAGGTCTATAACCTTCTTAACCTCTAATCTGCCCTGCCCAGTGTAATATGCAGCCGCACCAACTTGAGACACATACGAGGCGCCGTTGAACTTAGTTGAATGGCGTCTGTTCCAAATAGCATTTACCTCAACTGCGCTTCCATCGCTTTTGTAAGCTTTAAGCTCTTTTGGAACAACGATGTAGCCACAACGCACACCCGTAAACCCTATAACTTTCGAGTAGCTTCTAAACTCGATTGCAACTTCCTTAGCGCCATCAATTTCATAAATAGAGTGTGGAATGTCATCGTCAGAGATAAAAGCTTCATACGCAGCATCAAAGAGAATCAACGCCCTATTTTCTCTGGCATAGTCAACCCATTTTTTTAGGGTCTCTTTTGTAGCAACAGTTCCTGTTGGATTGTTTGGATAGCAAAGATATATCATATCTACCGATGTATCTGGAAGATCTGGAGTAAAATCATTCTCCGCAGTACAAGGAAGATAAACTAGCCCTTCATAGCGTCCGTCTTTAGCCGCATCTCCGGTTCTACCCGCCATAACGTTTGTATCAACATATACTGGGTAGACTGGGTCTGTGACGGCTACAACATTATCGCGACCAAAAATTTCTTGAACATTACCAGTGTCACATTTCGAACCATCACTAACAAACACTTCGTCTGGAGAAATATCAACGCCTCTAGCCTTAAACTCATGCTCAACAATAGCATCAATCAAGAAGCTATAACCCCTCTCAGGGCCGTATCCTTTAAACGTGTCTGCATTGGCTTGGTCGTCTACCGCTTTGTGCATCGCCTCTAAGATTGACGGAACGAGCGGCTCTGTAACATCGCCTATGCCAAGTTTGATAATATCTGCGCTTGGGTTATCTTTAGCGAAAGCACTTACTCTTCTGCCAATTTCAGGGAAAAGATATCCAGCTTGCAATTTCAAGAAGTTTTCATTAATCGTTATCATCTTATAGATTTTCCTCTACATACTTTACTGCATTGTTAAAGATTATCATACCATCAACCGAAATCTCACCGCCAAGACGAGTCCAACGCGGATGCTGAGTCTTGCGTACGAATCGCTCTGGGTGAGGCATCAAACCAAGCACTCTACCAGTTGAATCTGTTAGACCGGCAATAGATTCCATAGATCCGTTAGGATTTATAGGGAAATCTCCTGTATTACCATTTTCATCCACATATCTCAGTGCAATATGTCCGTTTGATTTAATTGACTCCAAAATCTCTGGCGTTTTAGTTACAACCTTACCCTCACCGTGAGCCATTGGCAGGTAGATGCGTTGATCTTTATTGATAAAGACGCATTTGCTACTACTGCTAGGCTGAAGATAAACCCACCTGTCATCAAATTTTGCCGAGTCATTATTGGTAATAGTAACAGTTTGAGTTTTATTATCTGCCCCAGCAAGCCCTGGAAGGATTCCCGTCTTTACTAGAACCTGAAAACCGTTACAAATTCCAAGAACGAGTTTACCATCATCAATAAACTTTCTTACAATATCACCTAAATGATGCTGCACTTGATTGGCAAGAATCTTTCCAGCCGCAATATCATCTCCATAGCTAAATCCGCCCGGAAAAACGAGAATCTGCATAGACTCTAAAATCTCTGGCTTTTTGATTAGTTCATTTATGTGCATTCTTTGCGCATTTGCACCAGCAAGCTCAAGAGCGTACTGAGTTTCGTAGTCACAATTTATTCCTGCAGCACGCAAGACTAATGCATTTACTTGTTTCATCGAAATATCCTTCTAATTTTCACTTACCAAGCTAATGGTTTTTGCCATGCATCTTTTAGTGAATCAAGATCGCTATTTAAAACTTTATTACCTCTGCCATCATCTACTACAAGCTTTTTATCTTGAGTTACTTTACCAATATAGCTAACTGGCAAAGGTTGCATAAAATCTTCAAACTCAGCAAATTTATCAGGTGCAATCTCAAGAACATACCTTGAATTAGACTCACTAAAGAGCGCAATATCCGCTCTTGTACATTTCTCGCTTCTAATTAGCTTTGAGAGGTCTACATCAACTCCAAGGTCTCCAGCAAATGCCATCTCAGCAAGAGCAACAGCAAGACCACCTTCACTACAGTCATGCGCACTTGCGACGAGCCCTTTTTCAATTGCACCGCTAATCTTTTCTGCAATCTTGGCTGCCAATTCCAAGTCAACTTTAGGTACATTCGCACCTTTGTGACCATTGACTTGGTAATAATGAGAACCACCAAGCTCGTTGCTTGTAATACCGACAACGCAAATATTATTTGCTGCTGCCTTGAAATCCATAGTCAAGCATTTATTAACATCATCAACAATACTAATCGCACTTATCAACAGAGTTGATGGGATATTAACCTCAGTTCCATCATCCATGATAAATTCATTGTTGAGTGAATCTTTACCGGAAATAAATGGAGCAGAAAACGCCAATGCACCATCTTTACATGCCTGTGAAGCTCTAACGAGTGCACCTAAAATCTCAGGCTTACTACAATTTCCCCAGCAGAAGTTATCAAGTAGTGCAATACGCTTAGAATTACCACCAACACAAACAATATTTCTAATTGCCTCATCAATGCCAGAGAGTGCCATCCAATATGGATCAATATCGCCGTAAAGAGGGTTCATACCGCAAGAAATCGCAACGCCCTTGTCACTATCAAACTTAGGCATAACAACAGCTGCATCACTTGGCGCATCATTTGTTACACCGCAGAGAGGCTTAATAACTGAATTACCCTGCACTTCATGGTCATACTGCCTAATAACCCATTCCTTACTTGCAACATTATAGGAAGAAAGAATCTTCTTTAAATCAAGAACGTAATCATTTTTCTCTTGCATATCCGGCTCGACTAAATTAGGAGTGTGCCATTTTGCCTGACGAGAATATTTTGGGATTCCATCGTGAAGAAATTCCATATCCAGCTGACCAACCTGTGTACCATCGTATGAGAGCGTCAACTTTTTGTCATCTGTAAATTCACCAATAACAACCGCTTCAACGTCTTCAGAGCTAAAGAGAGCTAAGACTTCATCAATCTTATCTGGCTCAACAGAGATTACCATTCTCTCCTGCGCTTCAGAGATCCAGATTTCTGTGTAGCTCAGGCCTGAATATTTTAGAGGAACTTTTTCAAGGTCAACTTTAACACCAAGCTTTTCGCCCATCTCACCAACAGCAGAGCTAAGTCCGCCAGCACCACAATCAGTTAAAGAGGTAAAGAGATCTCTATCCCTTGCTTGGATTAATGTATCAAGAACTTTTTTCTCAACAATCGCATTACCAATTTGAACAGCATGCGAGAAAATATCTTCATGCTCATGCGTCATAGACCCACTTGAGAATGTCGCTCCGTGGATACCATCGCGACCTGTACGGCCACCAACGACCACAACTAAATCGCCTGGCTTGCCATGTTTAAAACATTTATCGTTTGGCAACATACCAACTGTACCGCAAAAAACCAATGGGTTTGCAGTGTAACGGTCATCAAAATAGATAGCTCCATTAACCGTTGGAATACCCATTCTATTTCCGTAATCACGAACACCAGCGACAACGCCTTTCATCACACGTCTTGGGTGAAGCACACCTTTCGGCACATCCGCTAATTTCATATCTGGCATTCCAAAGCAGAATACATCAGAATTGGCAATCGGCTTAGCACCAAGACCAGTACCCATAGGATCGCGTACCACTCCGCCAATTCCAGTTGAAGCTCCACCGTATGGGTCCAGCGCTGACGGGTGGTTATGCGTCTCAACTTTGAAGCAAATTGCATCAGACTCATCAAATTCGATAACTCCTGCATTGTCTTCAAAAACTGAGATACACCAATCTTTATTAAGCTCTTGTGTAGAGCCAAAGACTGTCTCTTTGAGTAGATTCTTAAATGTAATCTTTTCGCCATTAAAATCTAAGTCGATACTACTCTTTAGAGTCTTGTGAACACAATGCTCACTCCAAGTTTGAGCTAAGGTTTCTAGCTCAACATCGGTAGGCTCTCTATTTATAGATTTGAAATAATCCTGAATAGCAAGCATTTCCTTTTCATCAAGGAAGAGATCCATACTTTTACTCAGCTCAACAAGTTGGTCTTTGCTAAGGTTTATCAATTCAAGCTTTTTTAGCTCAAGCTTATAATCTCCAAGATGAGGGCTAGGTGGCTCAGAATCCACGCCATAAATCACATCTTCAATGCAATCGTTAGCAAGAACTCTTCTCGTAATAAGGTCTCTTTGTTGCTCAGTGATATCACCATAAATCACAAACTTGCGAGCGGTACGTACCTGCTCAACATCTTTGCCCATATCACTGATCGCCGTCATGACCGAACCTGAGACAGGGTCAGTCACACCGCTTTTCAAATGGACTTCAATAATTGTAGCCTTCTGCTGTGATTCTGGGACAGGCATCCTGCCAATAAAACACTCTTGACAAACAGTATCACTCAAAAGTTCTTGAGCAATTCTCTGAGCAAATGCTTCATCGATGTCACCGTCTATCATAAACACTCTAGTGCTAGAGACAGCTGTCACCTCGTCAATTCCAAGTTCTCTGATATCATCAAGAACAGCCTTACCGTGTACATCTGTAAATCCTTCGCGGTCATAAACTTCAAAACGCCAGTGTTTCACAATATTCCTTTCTGCGTTTAAATAAATCTAACGATACCTATATTATTTCACCGTTAGTAATTTTCAAATCAATAAGCTCTTTACGTCTGTTGCAAGCCTTGTCTAAGAGCTTGGTAAGTCTTTTACTATCACCACTCTTTACTGCAGCGTCAATCTTTTCTAATTCTCTAATAAGCATATTAATGCCAATAGATGAATTACGCGCATTCGCCAACAAAATATCAGACCAGATACTCGACGGCCCAGAAGCAACCCTCGTGGTATCTATAAAACCCTTACCTGCATACTCAATATCCGAGCTAGAAGTAGCATTAGTTAAGGCAACCGCCACAATATGAGGCAGATGACTAACCCTACTAAATATCCTGTCGTGCTGCGCAGGGCTCATAATCTTAACAAAAGCACCAAGAGAAGACCAGAATTCTTTTAGAATTTCAATCGATGCAACATCTGTCGAGCGGTCTTTCGTTATTATGCAATTTGCGCCTAATAGCAAATCGTCTCTGCCGTATTCCACTCCGCGTTTTTCAGAACCGGCAATAGGATGCGAACCAACGTAACTCACGTCCTTAGAGAATGTCTCTTTTGCCCATTTAAGAGGCTCAACCTTTGTCGAACCAACATCAGTAACAATACAGCCCCTTTTGAGAGATGGCTTAATCTGTTCAAATGTAGATTTAAATGTAAATATTGGTGTCGCAAGAATTACGATATCAGCACCAGCAACGGCTTCTTCCAGAGAATCGCATATCTCATCTGCAACCCCAATCTCTCTAGCCTTGTCTCTAGTAGACGCTCTGTGGCTAAAACCTACTGTGCGCAGCCGCGGGAGAGCTCTAGAAACAGCTAAAGTAACGCTTGAGCCAAGAAGCCCCATGCCAAGCACAGTAATTTGTCGTAACCCTTGCAAAATAAACACCTTACGATATAGACCCGTTATTATAAAAACCACTAAAAAGTAAGCTCAAAAGGCTTGAATGTCAATTTTTTTCTTTATATTAACCGGCTAAATTGTTACTATGTCTCCCGATATTGATCTAAACGGACATTAATATAGGAGCTTCCGAGTATTACAAGAAGCCCTTTTATTGAGTTATTTGAGAGAAACTGGCTATGCCAATTACTAAGAGAGCTGAATATTTGCCTTTTGAGAGCAAAATCGCTGAGCTAGATACAGAAATAGACCAGCTTAGCATTAATGGCGCACAGGATAAAAATTCTAGCGGTATTCGCAATCTTCAAAAGAAACAGGTTCAAGAGCTCAAAAATATATATTCCAATCTAAGCGCATGGGAAACTGTTCAGGTGTCTAGGCACCCACAAAGACCAATCCTTGAGGATTATCTTAACCTTATGGTCAAAGATTTCCGCGAACTTCACGGCGACCGATGTTTTGGCGATGATAAGGCTATAGTCACTGGCTTTGGTCAGATTGGAAGAGAGAGGGTCTTGATTGTTGGTCACAACAAGGGACGCGATACAAAAGAAAAGATTGAATGTAATTTCGGCTGCGCAAACCCAGAAGGCTACCGCAAAGCATTAGCAAAGATGAAACTTGCCGAGAAATATAATATTCCAATAGTCACATTGATTGATACTCCAGGTGCATATCCTGGAATCGGAGCAGAAGAAAGAGGTCAGGCTCAAGCTATTGCCGTAAACCTAATGGAAATGGCAAGGCTAAAGACTCCGATTGTTTGTGTTGTAATCGGAGAAGGTGGTAGCGGCGGAGCTCTTGGTATCGGCGTTGGCGATAGAATGGCTATGCTAGAGTACTCGTATTACTCTGTTATTTCTCCAGAAGGATGCGCAGCTATTCTATGGCGTGATGGATCCAAGGCAAATGAAGCAGCAGAGGCATTAAAGCTAACAAGCAAAGATTTACTTGAGCTAAAAGTTGTAGACGATTGTATAAAAGAGCCTCTTGGAGGAGCCCATAGAAACCTCCACGATGCTGTTCGAAATGTGGAACAATATATAATCAAAACTTTGCGTG
>WGDE01000222.1 GCA_015493385.1 Phycisphaerae bacterium | reverse complement strand
GCAATAAGCCTATCAAAGAATGATGATGGTAATTACACTCTTGGAGTTCATATTGCGGATGTGTCTCGATTTATTCCTTTGGATTCACCATTGGATATTGAGGCAAAAGAGCGGGGCAATAGTGTTTATTTGCCCGGCAAGGTGATTCCTATGTTACCAGAGATACTTAGCAATGGAATATGTTCTCTCCAGCCAGATCAACTACGATATGCTAAGAGTGTTTATATAACCTACGACAGCGATGGTAAGGTTATTGCCAGCTCATTTGCCAACAGCCTCATCAAGAGTAAGGCTCGCCTTAGCTATCTACAAGCTGATGCAGCGATAAAGGGTGAGCCTAGCGAGCTTAGTGATGAAGTTATTGCTCTCTTGAATGAAATGAATTCTCTTGCAAAGGTTATTGAAAGCAGGCGTAAGAAAGAGGGAATGCTGCACCTTGATTTGCACGAAACAGAATTGATAATGGATAATGATGGTAAGGTTATTGATGCGCAGCCGGCGGAGGACTGTTACCCGCACACGATAATTGAAATGTTTATGGTTGAAGCGAATGTTGCGGTTGCGCAGATGTTAAATAATTCCAATGTCCCATTTATTAGGCGAATACACCCAGACCCAGACCAGTTTAGTGTGAATGCAGTGTCTAGTTTTGCTAAAATTTCGGGTCTGCGAGTACCAAGGAGTATGAATAGAAAAGATATTCAAGCATTGTTAGATAGGGTTCGCGGAAGCGAGCTTGAATTTCCAATCAATAGATTTATATTGCGCAGCTTTGAGAAAGCTGCGTACTCTCCATTGAATATGGGCCATTACGCATTGGCTTCAAGGCATTATTGCCATTTCACCAGCCCAATCAGGCGTTACGCAGATTTAACAGTTCATAGGCTTTTTCAGTGTTATATAGATTCTAAGCTAGATAAGCCGAATGTTGAGGAGATTCTCTCAGAAGCACAGCTTATTGAGATTGGGCGAAATATTAGTAACTGCGAAGTCAAGGCTACCAATGCAGAGAGGGAGCTTAAAAAGGTCTTAATACTTGAGATGCTAAGCGAGAAAATTGGTGATACAATGAATACAGTTGTATCTGGAGTTACAAAGTTTGGGGTCTTTGTTCAATGTATGAGATTTGGTATTGAGGGGCTTATTCCACTTGAGGCACTTGGTAATGATCAGTGGCAATACCAAGAAAACTCTCAAGCCATTGTTGGCAAACTATCAGGTAAAAAGGTTTCGCTTGGGATGGCTATGGAGGTTCGTATTGTAAATGTTAATGTTGCCGGAAGGCATCTAGATGTTGCACCAGTTGAGCCGATTGTATCTAGAGATGATATAACCAAGAAGAAAAAGAAGAAAACTAAAAAGCTAAAACGCAAGCTGACAAAGAAGTTTAGAAAAAAGAGCAAGAGGTAGTTTTGCAATTAGTTTGTTGAGTATTTTTTGAGATATAAAAAAAGAGACGAATCTTTCGATTCGTCTCTTCATTAATTATTTTAAATGCTTCTTAAATTAAGGGTTACCTTATACTCTGCGTCTGCGAAGAGCAAGAGAGCCAAGACCAAGAATAGCAAGTGTAATTGGCTCAGGAACCTCGCTTATTTCGTATGTGTCTACTTCAAAATCAGTTGAAGAACCACTGTCCATACCAAAGTATGTGTAAGGTGCGCCATTGTTGTAGTTATGGTAGTTAGCCCAGGTTCCGTCTACCGCAACGCTGCTCATATCGTCAACATATAGATGAGCATCACGAACACCGCTTGCGTTCGAAGAGCTTAGGTCTAACACGACATCATGCCACACGCCAAGAGAGAAAGGAACGCTAACGCTTTGACCAAAGAGTGTAATCTCAAGATAGTCATCTGGATCAGCGGCTGTTGCAAAACCATTACCATTGCCATCTCTAGCCATAACATCAATAGCACGCAAGCCTGCTTTGAAGGCAGGATCTGCAGATTTACCCTCAAGAAGATATGCTCTAAATACTCTTGCGTCAGCATTAGCGATATAATCGTTAATTTTAATTCTTGTTTTTAATTGATACGAAACACTGCCATCTGCGGTATCAAAACCAAGATCTGCTACCTGATGATGAGTAGATGGGTCGTGGGTGCCAGTAAAGTACACTCTGCTGTAACAATTTGATCCTGAGACAGGATTTCCCATATCCACAACCCAAGAGTCGCTTGTCTGGCTAATAGTAGCGCCAGCATTATTGTAAGTCCAAAACTCAGAGCCACTACCAGCATCTACGATTGAGCCTATGTCGTCTGGAAGACCAGCCGCCGCGCTTCCAGCATCATAAAACATACCAGCATTCGCTACGCTAACCAATGCCAACAACACTAGTAATAAATTTACCCTCTTCATCATGTTACTCCTTGAAAAAAAACTTAACACCGAATATTTACAGAGAATCTATAGATATGTTGATATATCGGTAGTTGCCTGTTACAGGTTAAAAAAAAGAGACGAATCGAAAGATTCGTCTCTCCATTACTTATTTTAAATGCTTCTTGAAATTATGCTTTGCGTCTACGAAGTAGAAGACCGCCAAGACCAAGAATAGCAAGTGTAGCTGGCTCAGGTACTACTTCAATTGTATCGATTGAGTATGTAGTACCTACGTCTGGATTTTGAACGCCATAGCTCATCATAGCCTCTGCTCCATTGTAGTTCCAATAGTTAGCCCATGTGATATCTTGAACTTCTTGACCATCAAGGAATACTTTTCTTGAACGAGCTACGCCTGTTGTAGCGTCAAGAGTCAAAGTAATATCATGCCATTCGCCCATTGTGAATACTGTGTCGTATAGTTTTAGTGGGTTTGATGCATTGTCTGCCATACCTGCAGCATCAGCTTTGATTCCTATAGAAGCGATACCTTGAACAAAGCCTTGGCCGCTATCTTCGCCAACACCTTCTCTGTAGTATATACTGAATGCGTTTCTAGATGGATTGCCGATAAGAGCGTTATCAATTTTAACTCTCCAAGTAACTGAGTATGCAACTGATGGATCGTGAATATCGAATCCAAGGTTTGCTACTTGGTGATGAGTCGCTGAGTCGTTTACACCATCAAAGAAAACGCGGCTATAGGCATTATTGAGTGTCCAATCAGAAGTGATTGGCTGTGTAACAGTGTAAGAATCAGCCTCAAGACTAGTTGTAGCGTCACCCCCACCATCATAGAAGAAGAATTCAGTTGCACCAGGACCAGTAGAGTCTGCAATAGAACCAGGAGTGTCTGAGTAGCCACCCTTGCCAGCATCAGAACCAGCATCAAAGAACATACCAGCATTAGCTACGCTAACCAATGCCAACAACACCAACAATAAATTTACTCTCTTCATCATGTTACTCCTTAAAAAATAATAAAATTTCATCATCTAACATTTCAGCGACCAGTTAAAGCCGCAAACAAACAAAGTTGTTTAGTTTACCCTCTGCCGACCACCCTCATAGCCAACAATAGACATACTACACAATTTGGGGGTGGCGATGCAATAAAAAAGTGTAAAAAATAGGTGAATTGTTTGGTTAAGATGAACTTGTTTTGTATAGATGCCGTACTATTCAGTGATAGAGCCCACACATTATCGCAAAAAAAAAAGAGACGAATCTTTCGATTCGTCTCTTCATTACTTATTTTAAATGCTTCTCGCGATTATGCTCTGCGTCTACGAAGTAGAAGACCACCAAGACCAAGAATAGCAAGTGTAGCTGGCTCAGGTACTACTTCCACATAATCAATTGAGTAGTCAACAGATGTGTCTGGGTTTTGTTGACCAAAAGACATCATAGCCTCTGCCCCATTGTAGTTCCAGTAGTTAGCCCATGTGATATTTGCAACTTCTGCTCCATCAAGTAAAACTTTTCTGCTACGAGCTACGCCTGTTGTAGCATCAAGAGTCAAAGTAATATCATGCCACTCGCCCATTGTGAATACTGTGTTGTATAGTTTTAGTGGGTTTGTTGCATTGTCAGCCATACCAGGGTTGTCAGCTTTGATTGCGATAGAAGCGATACCTTGTTTGAAGCCTTGACCACTATCTTCGCCAACGCCTTCTCTCCAGTACATGCTGAATACGCTTCTAGATGGGTTACCAATAAGAGCGTTCTCAAGTTTAACTCTCCAAGTAACGGAGTATGCAACTGATGGATCGTGAATATTAAATCCAAGGTCTGCTACTTGGTGATGAGTGGCTGGGTCGTTTACACCATCAAAGAAAACGCGGCTATAAGCATTACAATCCCAAGTGTTAGAGATTTGAGTTGACACTGTGTAAGAATCAGCATTAAGGCTCAAATCTGCGCCTACTTTACCACCGCTATTATCATAGTACCAGAATTCAGTTGCGCCAGAACCAGTAGCATCTGAAATAGAACCTGGAGTGTCTGAGTAGCCACTCTTGTCAGAACCAGCATCGAAGAACATACCAGCATTTGCTACGCTAACCAATGCTAACAATACCAACAATAAATTTACTCTTTTCATCACGTTACTCCTTAAAAAATAATAAGATTTCATCGTCAAATATTTTAATGGTCTCCTGATTGTTGCAAACAATTAAAGTTTTGGGGTTTGCATCACAATCAGTGACTAATAGAATACCCTATTTGAGGTACGCAAATCAACTAGAAAATGTGAAAATAGATGGATTTTTTGGCTAAAAGGGCTCTGAGTGCTGAAAATAACGGTAATTTGGCTGTTGCGAACTGTATATTAAGTTGGCACATACAATATAAATTATGGGTGTTTTGTAACGATATCAGTTTTTGCCCTAAATTATTTAATTTGACAGAGTCTATGCTGCCGTTATCTTAACGGCAGTAGATTCTCTAGGGAAATTGAGGATTAAGAGCTAATTATTGATTGTTAAATATAGCCATAAAAAGGAGTTGCGAGAATGAATTTTAAATTAAGAGCGTTTAAACCTATTATCTTTACAGTGATTATACTGGTTTTAAGTAACTTTGTTCTAGCTATGTCTAATAAGAAAGCTACACACAAATTAGGTAACTCAGTGCAGCAAGCAGAGGATAGTGTAGCTATTCGCACTGCATGGCTCGATAAAGATAAGGGTGACAATATCCTAAAGGCAGCTCAGGGATTAAACTTTAACTCTGTGATTGTTTATTGGAATAAAGAAACAACTCCTGATTTTATCAAAAGAGCCAAATCTTTTGGGCTTGATACGTATGTTTGGGTTTTCCCAACATTTCCGCAGGGAGATAAAGATAAATATTCTCAGGTGATGTCTGAGCAGGAGGAGGCAATTTGCAAAAAAGAGATAAAACTTGCCCACGAGAATAAACTTTTTACTAGCGGCTACCAAGGCGGCGGTGAGCCGTTGAGTGGTGACCAAGAGGTTTTGATTTATGATGTGCCATGCTTTCATCACAGAGAGGTTGTGGAGGAGGTTAAAAGAAGAGTCAAAGAAATACTAGAAAGTGCGCCGGGGCTTGCTGGGATATCGCTGGATATGTTTGGTTATAAGAATTATCATTGCTGCTACTGCGATACTTCCAAGCAGCTATTTGAGCAGTATTACAAAGACCACAGAGATATGGATAGAGACAGTGCCTGGGAGAAGTTTAACCTTGAGACATTGGTTGACTATCAAAACGAGATTTGCAATTACGCAAGATCTATCAGGCCTGATGTGAAAATAACAAACCATATCTGGCCTACCTATCTAGCAAATCCAACATACGGCAATATGCTTGATGTAGATTATTGTGCGCAGACTGCTGCTTGGTTTTTCAAGCCGTACTGGAGCGATGAGAAGATTAGTAAATATACAAAGCTCTTTGTTGGGCAAGCGAAAAAATACTACAAACGACCTCAAGGTGTTCCGTTTGTAGGCTACTATAATAGAAAAGGATATACTGTTAAGTCTCCAGAAAGATTGGCTCATGAGGTTGATGTTATCTTGTCAAATTCAGGCAATGGAAATCTTGCGATTCATTGCTTTGGAGATCTTGTCAAGACTCCCGCAGCTTTTAACGCATTGAAAGAAGTGTTTATTAAGTATGGCATTGTTCACAAGGCGGCAGCTAAAAAGGAAAGAATAATTAAAAGTAAGGCTGTTAAGCGTTCATCAAAATCAGCATCTCTGGCGGTTGGTGAAGTAGCTAATTTAACTGCGGAAAATGTAGTGATTTTGCCACCTACTAAGAATGTATGGGATGCAGGACATGAAATAATCTCTATCTCACCAACCTCGAAAGCTTGGCATGCGAAATGGCACATCTTTGATTCTTTGGCTATTGGAGAGTATAAAGTCCGCGCATTGCTAAAATTAAAGGGACAA
>WGDE01000221.1 GCA_015493385.1 Phycisphaerae bacterium | reverse complement strand
CATACATCCATCTGTCATCATCAACTCCAGGCGCTGCATGCTTGTGAACTAGGTAAGCCATCCTACGTACATCTGCTGGCTTTACAAAGTAGACATAATATTTCTGATCCCCATTATCTGAGTAATTCTTACGCAAGACAATAAACTCACGCACATACTTACCGCCTGTTTTACTCCTGATAACCATCTTAGCACGAACCTTACCATCTTTGCCTTGATAATAGGCCGCAATATTCGCTTTTTCTGAAATTTCTTGCGCGGTCAACTGTTT
The DNA here is from genome assembly GCA_015493385.1 of Phycisphaerae bacterium. Taxonomy (GTDB): domain Bacteria; phylum Planctomycetota; class Phycisphaerae; order Sedimentisphaerales; family Sedimentisphaeraceae; genus S145-28. The sequence continues at coordinate 18,451 of WGDE01000221.1, read as the reverse complement.
ATTGCCAGTATCTTGAGCAATCAATCTGCTACTTAGAATTGAAAGGCTAATCACCATTCCAATAAGCATAAACTTTACTAACTTCATTATGAAACCTCCAAAGTTATTTAAACAACTGTAAACACAAACTCTCAAAGACTCACTAACCTCTGCAAATGCTTAAAATACACTATAGTCTCACAGGGTTAGCCATTATTAAAGTGGCATCTTCAAGCATCTTACCAGAAACAATAACACTTACATCGACCATAATCAGGCTCAACTGATAGCATTTCCAATCATTCTCGCTTAATAACTTCAACAAGAATAGGCTAAAAGACTCAGTTACAAGACTAATAGGGGGATAGATACTAGACTCAACAACTATGAAGTCATTTTATATATAGAAATTGATATGTCAATAAGTTCTTTGAATTTATCTAATAAATTCTTTTTAGGAACAATAACGTGGCGTTTTCTCATATAAACGCACGTCTTTTGTGATTTTTGACATTTTAAAAATGGCGATGGCGTTTTATATAATGGTGAAATAATCATGCTTTTGCCGGCTAAAACTTGATTGTATTTTGTGGGTTACGGCTATCTAACTGAGAAGGTAAGACCATAAAAACGCCTTGTATGCGGTTAAACCAGCATATCTGCGGCTAATACTTCTAAAATTACCCGACCTATACCCACTCCGCCACTACCTAAGATATTTACGTGGGGGAACTCTTAGGTACCTCTCTGTAAATATATCAGGCAAACCAATATCATATTTAACGCCGGAGAAAACCATACGAGTCTTACTTTTAGCAGCAAGATTTGTAACCAGTACATATAGAGCAGTCGGATGCCCTTGAATGATACCAACCTTTAAAACTTCAATTTTGCGGTAGAGAACATTCTTTTTATCGTAAAAGAATATCTTCATTGGCAAAAATGTTTTTTTATCAATACTTAAATCGTAATACTTAAATTCAACGTCGCTCGGTTTTTTGGGAGTATTTCTGATTATATAGTATTTATCGTTTTCGCTGACAAGCTTATGTGTATCCTCGAACAAATCTCTACCAGAAACATCTTCGTAAAAATAATCAGATCCAACAAAGCTAGTACGCTTATCTCCGGCAGCGATTCTATTCACTAAATCCATACTTGGCAGATACAGCCAGCGGTCATCTTGGTTGTCTTCGCCAACATGCTTGTGTACCATAAATACCATGCGCCTTATATCTGCAGGACTATTGAAGTAAACATAAAACTTTTGATCTCCACCATCAACAATAGTCTTGCGCAAGATTATAAAGTCGCGAACTTTCTTTGCACCGCTATCACTGACTATTTCCATATGAACTCTAGCCTTTGCATCTCTGCCTTGATAGTACGCTGCAATATTTGCCTTATTAACTATCTGCGCAACAGACAATTTAGCAGAATCTGCGCCTAAGGAGATACCGGTTAAAATAAAGATTGTTATTGTTAAGATAGTTTTTTTCATAATCTAAACCTCATTGCTTTCTTTTGTCTTTGGCAAATCCCTGCATCTCTTACGTCTTGTAAATAGATAACAGCCAATAAGCAAGACTAGACTAAATACAGCCGCAATCAACAGGAGATTAGAAAGACCAGATTTAATGTATTGTTCGATACAAAGAACGATTATTACGACTGTCGATAGTGACACTACACTACACATAATAAAACTACAACTAGCACATCTAACACTCTTGCACTGGCAGAAAAGTTTGTGACGCCATACCTTGACCATCGCAGGCAATAGAATAAGAGTAATAGAACCTGAGAGAGCCATAATACAGCAGAGCATAATACCGACTGTCTTGTATGGTACTAGACCTGCAGTTAGAAGCGGCAAGAATCCAACTGCAATAACAATTACATTTCTAGAGATAGCTCTAGCTGGTTCGCCAAACATTATTTTATTTGTGCCTCGCCAACTACTATTACCAACATGGTTAGCCCGTACGCGTTGAATAAAGTGAATCGCAAAATCTACAGCCATTCCAAGTGTTAGCGAACTAAGCACTGCTGTTGGCATATCGTAATCTTTACCAATAAAACCAGTAGCTCCGTATATCAATAAAATTGTAATCGTAAGTGGAGCCATACATAAAAGTCCCCAGCCAACAGAGCGGAACAACAGTACCATCATCACAAATACAACAAGAAAACTTCCAATAAAGGATTGAAGCATTCCAAATACCATTTTCTCTTGCCATACAACATTGATGTATGTTAGCCCTGCCCAATGTAATTCAAGATTATTTGGAAGTGGATTCTTTTTTATAAATTCATTTACAACAGCGATAACTTTTCTCATATCCTTATTGTCACCACTTTTAAGCTGAAGCCAGATATTGGCATGCTTAAAATCATTAGTAACAAAGTGCCAGAGATCATAAGGCTTATGCCCACTTTGATATTGCATCAAACATTGAGCGACTGCTCTCGACGAGTTTGGAATTCTGTAATTGCTTTGCTTTCCATCGATTAGTTCTTGATAAACTTTCTTTACAATATCACTCAATGAGTTACTCTTGCCAACCAAACCACTATCCAATAAATATTTTTGCATCTTAGAAATATAGTTTAGATTGTCCGGTTGTTTGAATGGCTTTAGAGCCTCATCTTTGAGTCCAAAATATTCTCCAACGACATCCCAAGTTTCAACCTCATCCCCCGAATCAGCTTTAAAGCTACGCTCATAAGCTTCGTCAAATATTGCATTCAAAAGCTCGCTCTTTGACGAGGCAGTCTTGGATAATTTAAGGAATAGCGTTTCCATTTGGGAAGCAACTTTATCAACATTTACATAGCCCTTCTCTTTCCATTTTGGAATCTGAGCTTCAAAATCCTTACTTAAATTTTGTGCATAGGTAGGCAAATCTACCTTTTCTTGTTTTTGATCCAATACAAGATAGCTCATATATGTACCACCAAAATGTTTATTTAGCTCGATATCAGCAATACGAATCGGGTGGCTAAGCGTAAACCATCTAACTGGGTTATCGTTAACATTTATCTTTGTGATACCAATAACAGAGACAATCGAAACCAAAACAGATGCAACAATAATAGGTTTTGCGTATCTAAAGACAAATCTACCTAGCCAATGAAGAGATCGTGCCATTGGATTTTCTCTCGAAATTTTTCCTGTTGAATCACCAAAATCATCAAGAGACTTCTCGCGAATCATCATCACATAGGCAGGAACAAATGTTACCGTGCATATCCATGCAATCATAATTCCAACCGCTACAAATAAACCAAAAACTTGAACCGGAGGAATTGGGGTCAGAGCAAGAGATGCAAAACCTGCTGCCGAAGTCAAGGATGTATAAAGCATCGGCACAAACAACTCATGCATCACTTCAACTATGACAGCTCGGCGCCCCTTCTCTGGGCTGTACCTATCGAAAAATTCACTCAGTATATGTATAGAATCTACAACTGCAATTGGCATCAAGAAAATTGGAATCATTGATGTCATAATATGGATTGGATATCCAAATGCTATCAAAAGCCCCATCGTGCATATAATTGAAATGATTGCAACAATCATAGGCGAAATGACAAGTATGATTTTTTTGAAGAATAAAATCATTAAGATAAACACCACAAGCATCGCCATTGGCGCAGAGATTACCATCTGTAAAAACATCTCAACGCCAAATGTATCTTCTGCAATCGGTAGACCTGCTAGATAAAATTTCTCTTGCGCACCGGAGTAGTTATCTTTAATATATTTATTGATTTGCTTATAAACACGATAACCAACATCTTTGCTCGTTAGCGGAATGTAGATTGCAACAGCTTTATCATCTCTAGAAAAAACAGTGTCCAAGAGAAGAGGATTGGATTTTGCCTTTATTTTAAATTCGTCAGCTTCCTCTTGAGTTTTAGGGGGAGTCTTTACCAGCCACTCAAAACTAATCGTTCCCATACCAATATTACTAACATGGTCAACCTCTGATGGTGCCATTACTTCTGGGCCAACAACACCAACCTCTTTTCCATTCTCTTTCCAGTTGAGTGATTTAACAAACTGAGTTAGATCGTAAACTTTCTTAAGCGTCTTTGGGTTGTACACGCCATGAGGGTCAGTTTCATTTACAAGACCAAGTACGACAAGATCATATATCGTAAACTCTTTTTTCATCTTATGATGATAGACTCTGACTGGTTCATCGGAGCTTAACATATTCTCAGGGTCTGTATCAACCCGAACTTTTGGTATAAAACAGGCAAGGATAGCTGTAACAATTAGCATGACAATAGTTATCTTCTTGTGGTGAACCACAGAATATTCTACTAACTTGCGATCAACATCTTTATCAAACAGCTTCATATCATACCTCAATATATCCAATTATGTTCTATAGAAATATCTATCTATTAGTTTTTAATTAATCCCTTAACAATCTCGTGTTCTTGCTGGGCAACCACACCTCCCATAATTTTTGAGATGTTACCGCCAAACATTTTTGCCATTAACTTCATGTTAATACGAGTTAAGTAAATCTTACCATCATCACCCTGCCAAACACTTATGGTACATGGCATCATAGCTGAGACATAGCGGTCCTTATCCAAGACTCTCTTGGCATAGTTGGCATTGCACAAGCTTACTAAACGAACCTCGTAATCTAGCTTGACAGAATCTTTAGCCATTGATTTTTTAAGGTCTCTAACTCCAGAAACTTTCCAGCCGTGGGCAACAATATTATCTTGCAGTTTAGAGACCGTTTCATCAATACCATAAACACACTCATTAGTCTCTAGCATCGCAGATGGAATAAACCACATCGCAAATGCCACAACAAGCACAATACCAATAACAATTCCAAACAAGAATGAGCTATACTGATGTTTTGTTTTGGCATTAGTCTCCATTCTTTTAGTACTTGCGTTATTACTCATAATAGACACCTTTCACTTTTGACAATTATCAAAAATACAATGCATCACTCGTATAACATTCACATTTGCAATAGCATAATAAACTTTCGTCCCACATCTGCGCGCAGTTACAACTCCCCTATCCTTCATTATTCCTAGATGCCCTGATGCAACTGATTGTAAGACCCCGACATCATCAGCAACCTGACCAACGCATTTTTCTGACTCCTCAAGTGTATCTAGAATTAACAGGCGGATTGGATGCGCAATAGCCTTTAATGTCTGGGCTACTGACTCGGCGGAATTGGTATCAAATTTAACGCTCATTATAAAACCTCATATATCTAAAAATCTATATATATCAATATATCGATACTAATAGATTTATTCAACAGTCTTTTTAAGTGATTTTTTAGAAAATATCTTAAAATAATGCATCTCTAAATATCTATATGGCACCACTTGCACAAAACTCACATTTTCTAATAAGATAAATTGAAAAATGCATCTTAAAAATGTAGGGTATCCTCCATACATCAGTTTCTTAATAATTTTGAAATAGGATTTATTGTGGCTAAACAAGAATACAATGCGCGTCAAAAGAAGATAATAAGCGATTATTACGATAATCTAGACAATATAATGCTAACCAAGTTAGGTGAGTTAGTAACGCAGCTATACCTATGCGAGAGTAGCAAAAAGACAGAAAAACTCTGGGAGAGAGTTGATAACGCATTGATTAAGCTAAAAATAAAAGATTCGATACGCAACCACATCATAGAAAAGAAGAATGTAGAATTACTTGCAACACATCTAAACGACTGGCTCAAGTAGAATAAAGCATGCCTGTGATGAAGAGCATGAGGAGCTGACCTGAGATGCAATGGGTAGTCCACAAGTACCCTGCTTTTTTATTCTCAATTCGTAAATTACAGTGAAACCCCAACATTCCTCCCTTCTCCCCTAGATTAACATCGCAAAAAAAAACTTTTTTTTAGGCTCAAAGTCCTAAAATAACCATGTACAAACCTGTCGCACCTGGGCATCCAATACCTACCTCACAAAAGCTCCCTAAACTTCTCATTTTACGTAAACTTCCCAGCTTAACATTGCCGATACAACCACTGGTTAGTCAATTACGAAGATATAGGTTAAAAAGGGATTTTAGTATGACGACGACAACATTAAAAGTAGAGCATAGAATGGATGCCCGTGCCGATCTTTCATGGCCAGTAAGTGTATGGTTACCAGAAGCAAACAGATTCATCAACGGTAGAAGTGTCAACGTGAGTAAGGGTGGCGTGTACATGTCAGTCCCAATGACAACACCTATAAAAGATGGCAGTGAGATAGAAATCAATTTTCCACGCACAAAAGCCCTAGCAGAACAAAAAGGACGCTTTGCGAGAATCAAAAGCGGCAAAGTTATAAGAGTAGATAGAAATCACTTAATAGACCGCGGATTGATTAAGGTTGCCATACAGTTTGTTGATTAGTTAATATTAGCTGGGTATCTCTGATGACCGAGGTGCCCCGCTTTACAAAATACGCGTTAAAAAACGTGGGAAAAGCCAGAGCTTCGGAGGAGCATCTGGCTTTTTTGTATATATTATAGCTTTCGCTCATCGCGATTTTGTTTTCTAAGGGCAACCCTCTTTTCAGCCTGCTCGAATCTGCGCAGTTCATCTGAAGTTTGCGGCACAAACTTTTCAACCTGCATTGGTCTAGAGTCTTCATCGAAAGCAACAAAAGTCAGATATGCCCTTGTCGCTTTTTGCCTCTCTCCGGTGAGCGGGTCTTCACGAAAAACTATCACGCCGACCTCTAGTGATGTATTACCAGTATAGTTCACACTCGCTTTTAGAATAACATGGTCACCAATTTCTATTGGCGTCAAAAAAGAGACGCTATCTATCTGTACAGTAGCAACCGGTCTGCGACAATATCTCTGGGCGGCCATAGAAGCCACAACATCTATCCATGAGAGTATTGCTCCACCAAATGCGGTCCCATTGGGATTTGCCTGATGAGGCATAACGACGTATCGAGTGGTAACAGCCGATTGTGTTATTAAGCTTGAATTATCTTGCTGCATAGATGAGCTCCTCAATATTAGATATCAAGAACCCATTCTACCTCACTTTAATTATGCTTCAAGAAGAATATCTTGGTCTGATCTGCCAGCCATTATATTGATATTGTATGGCAATGCTGTAACATTTTGCAATCAAAGGCACAATTAAGAATTCAATCTCCTCCATAGTTTTCTTGTTTTTAACAATTTGCCTGCTAATATAGACGATATAATTATTAAGAAACCTCTAAAAATATTCTGAGGGAGATATAATATGCAAAGCTACCACAGAGAGAGACTCGCATTTGATCTTTTCAAGAGATACGATCAAAATCCAATTCTAACGAGAGACAACTGGCCATACCCTATAAACTCCGTGATGAATCCAGCGGCGGCGATTGTTAACGATGAAGTGGTACTGCTAAACAGAGTTGAGTCTCTACGCGGTTTTTCTCACTTAACAATCGCAAGGAGCAAAGATGGACTAACCGATTGGAAGATTGACTCAAAACCAACTATGCAACCAGACCATTCCAAAAGAGAAGAGAGATGGGGGCTCGAAGACCCTCGTATAGTCTGGCTAGAAGAGCAAAAACAATACGCCATCACATACGTATCCTTCGGATTAGGTGGTCCCGAAGTGTCTTTAGCTATAACAAGAAATTTTAAATCATTTGCAAAACTAGGCTCACTCCTTCCTCCCGAGGATAAAGACGCTTGCCTTTTCCCGAGACGATTTAACGGTATGTTTTGTTTGATACACAGACCTATCGTACGAGGCGAAGCACATATTTGGATAAGCATGTCGCCAGATTTGAAACATTGGGGCGACCATAGAGTTCTTCTAGAAACGCGTCACGCCTATTGGGACAGCCAAAGAATTGGGTTGGGTTGCCAACCTATCGAAACAGAATACGGCTGGTTAATAATCTACCACGGCGTAAGAAAAACAGTAGCCGGCCAAATCTATAGAACCGGAATGGCTCTCTTGGACCTTGAAAGACCTTGGAAGGTATTGCGCAGAGGAGAAGAGTGGGTATTTGGCCCGCAAGCTGACTACGAGAGACTCGGCGACGTTGGAGATGTTGTATTTGCAACCGGAGCGATAGTCAACAAAGCAACAAATCAGCTCTATCTATACTACGGCGCAGCCGATGATAAGGTAGCGGTAGCAATAGCGGATATGGATAGAATAAAAGAATATATTCTCTCCTGCCCTGAGGTGTAATCGTTTCTTTGCCATGGAGGTAATGAAGAAGGGCGCGATAAAGTTAGAGTCGCAGATGGATATTGAATAACGCTTGAAACTTGGATTTCAATACCCTTTTAACTGCTTTAACGATAGAGGCGCAGACGATGCAAACGAAAAGGAATAGAACAACTTATTTTATGTTTTATAACCAAGATTAGCCACTAATGCACGAATAAAAACATTACAAGTTAAGAAGGCACAAACCTTTCTAAATGAAACCAACTAACATACGTTTTTCGCTTAGCGCGGTGGCGCAAGCCGCCCGGCGTTAATTATAACGGAGACAGCCGTTTCCGCTTTCAAATTTTTAACCTTCTTTAACCTTCAAGATCTTCATGCTCTCCTATGAACCAGAGCCGTTCAAGTTAAATTAAACTGTTTTTTCATTGTTTTTCTTTTCCTTTTTCTACTAGGTAACCTAGAGAACAATCTCTTTGTGTCTATGCGCATGGCACTCAATATTAACGGCAACCGGAAGTGATGCAATATGGCAAGGGGCTGTTTCAATCTTCACCGCAAGCGCAGTGGTGTCGCCGCCCAAACCTTGAGCGCCAAGAGAACTAGCATTTATCAATGAGAGAATATCTCTTTCCATATCTGCGTAGAATTTATCACTGTTATTATCATCTAATTTTCTAAGCAATGCTTTTTTACTGATCAGACAACATTGCTCAAAATCTCCGCCAATACCAACACCAATAACAAATGGTGGACAGGCGTTTGCGCCGGCCTCAACAACTACATCTCTAATCCAATCAATAATAGTAGACTTATCTTCTGTTGGATTAAACATTTTAAATTGGCTCTTATTTTCGCAACCTCCGCCTTTAGTCATAAGGCTCAATTTTAATTTATCTCCACTTGTCACAAAGTGATGAATGATAGCCGGTGTATTTGTTTTTGTGTTTTCTCTCTTATTTAAAGGCTCTGCCACCACGCTCTTGCGCAGCAGGCCATCTTTATAACCAAGTTCAACTCCGGCATTTATCGCATCGTCTATTGTAGCGGTTGGATTATCTTTAGGAGCTTCTACAAATACCTCACTACCCTTTTCCACAAATACAATAGAGAGGCCAGTATCCTGACATATAGGAATCATCTCACTGCTTGCAAGCTTGGCATTTTCAATGAGCTTCTCAATTATTCGCGCAGCGCGTGGGTTAGTCTCTTTTTCTCTAGCATCTTCTAGTGCCAAGAGAACATCATCTGGCAACTCATGACAAGAGTCTATACATAATTTAGCGACCGCTGCCACTATCGTTTCATATTTTATCGTTCTCATTAAACTACTCTACCGTAATATAAAAGCTTTTATAAATAACATTACCCGCATCATCACTAGCCTTAATAGCTACAACATGATCGCCGCTTTCGAGTTTGTCAGTAACAATGGTAAAATCTTCTTTGTTAGTATCAAAGACTAAATCGTCTGGGATTGTAGAAGTCCAATCCTTATTACTATCAACTGTGAAAGCAAGAGATGCAATCATACTCAATTTATCTTCTAGAGAAACTTTGATTGTAGCCTTAGAATCTTTGATAGCAACTTCGCTACCAGTAACAACTGGGGCAGTATTATCCACCACTACAGGATCACTAATCCAACTAGCTGATTTTGTTGTCGTCGGCGAATTACTCTTTGCATCGTCAACTCTTAGGCGAAGTTGATAAACACCGTCGCTAACAGTTCGGCTGTCCCATTTAAATGGTGATTTTTTAATCTTATCATCGAGAAGTATCCAGCGACTAGAATCAACGAGACGAAAATCTAGTTGATAATTTAGAATGTCCTTATTTTCATCTTTAGCCAAAAAGCTAACCAATACAACTCCCCTTTTATCAGGCATACTAGATGTAGATATTGACATAATCTCTGGCGCAACATTTTCTATCAGATTAGAGATTGCAATTTGACGAACAAGTGGAGTCTCGTCGTTATCGCCTGTTAAGATAAGCTTGTATTGCAAAAATCTTCCTACAGGGCAATCAATATCTAACGGCGAAACAATATCTCTAGGCTCGCTCCATTCACTAAACACATCATCATCGTCAACCTTTGACATATTGGAGCTTCTAAACGAAACCTTAATATTTGCACCGGTTGGAATATCAGCGTCGAGTTGAATCTTACCCCATAGAGCAGGCTGCGCGGCATCGATTAAAGATGAAACTAACTCGCCCTGTTTTGCCAAATGATTACCTATCTCTACGAGCGCAGCTTGATTAGCTGTTGCAACGGAAAAACCATCGTGATATTTAGCGATTGCTGTTATTTGCTTGGCATCCTTTCGTGGAATACTTTGAATAACTATATTTGTCTTGGTGTCTATGGTGACCAACTCACCACGGTTCGAGGTTGCAACTAGAAGTTTATCATTGTCATACAACATAGATAAGAACAGAGTTGATTGGCTATATATCTTTGACGAGAATCCCCTTGGTGATACCTTGTAAACTACACTGCTATTTTTGCTATCTTGAGATTTTCTAGATTTAGAAGCCTTATGTTTGCCTCGATTACTATTGGCAATCTGAATCTTAAAAACTCCCTGCGATTTACTAAAATTCTTCACATCTTTTTTGATATCAGCATAACCGGCTTTGGTATTTTTAGCCACAGGTTTAGAATCCTCTGACCTTGGCATTGCCTTGGCGTTTGCTGCCGATAGATATAGATTACCTTCATCATCAAATACGATTGAAGTAATATCGTTTTGTTTGCAATCAAGAACAACAGATTGTTTCTTTGTAAGCATATCAAATTTATACAGCACACCACTCTCATCGACTCCCGCGTAGAGACTGCCATCTTTATCCGCTGCCAACGAGAGAATGTTTCTTTCTTTTAGACTTACAAAAACCTTCGGTTCATCACTCCCAGAATCTATCTTATAGATTTTTCCGCTGGGCCCTGTAGCTAAGAAAATGTCACCCGCATCATTTACATACAATGCAAAGATATAGAAAGCATCATCTAATTTGCAGACAATTTTAGATTTACCACTTTCATCAAATCTAATGAGTCTACAATTTTCTCCACTAACGGCCGCTAATAGATTATTGTCTCTATCGAGGGCAAGGGCGAATATATGCTCATTACTCATCTTCTCTTTTTTTTCTATTCTTTTGCCAGCTACATTCGGATCGGAGCTAACTTTTTCATTTGGATCTGTAATAGTATTTGATGTATCGATTAGAACCTTACGCTCTTTTTTATAAAGAGTCTCTAGCTTGCCATCTTTATATTTATAGAGAATTCCGTTGGGGCTTGTTCCAAGAAAGATAGCTTCTTTACCATCAGCATCTCTTTTTGTCAGCAATGTATTTATTACCCATGTCTCTGGAATATTTTTCAGCAAGCAATGCGATTCATTAGAGAGACTAATATTTCCTTGAGAGTTAATTATAATATTATTTGGCTCTGCATCGGCAAAATCGTCTGCGCGAGACTGGATCACAATTGAGCTGTTAACCGCAAATAAACAACTAGAAAAACTCAGTAAAATGATACAGCTTAAAAATCTCATAACAACTCCATTGTAATTTAGTATGATAACGTCAACCTCTTAGAACAACCACTCGCAAGCAACGTTACAGTTAATATATTATTCAACAACTTCTATTTTAATTTTTCTCATTCCGTTAACAACATACCCACACTTCTTTTTTGAGACGAGCCATTTACCAATCTTCTTTACACGCATACCATGACGTGGATCGATAAGTGGCGATTGCTTTGATACTGGCAAGCTATACAATGGCGCAGTCTCAATAGAGATTCCTTTTGGGGGGAAGATAAGCGAACAATAAATCTCATCGCTTCTCTCTTTGGATAGTCGCTTGATTACTTTTATCATACTCTCAAAGCTATCTGCTTTGTAAAGGTATGGGAGATTTCTCTTTTCAAACTCAAGGAAATATTTTTCTCCACTTACCAATAATATGTAGTCACCCTTTGTTGCATTATCAGGAACCTTAACATCGAAATCATATTGTAATTTCTTTGAACCAAAAGTATCTATAGTCACCAAAACATTCATCGTCTCTGACGACTTTAGTTTTGTCTTGGAAACATTGACATCCCAAATGGTTGCCATTTTACTCTTATCGTTGAGATCCATATTAACATCGATACTATTAATAACAGATTGATGAAATGGATTATCAGATAGAATGATAACCGAACCAACAACTTCTTTTAGCAACTGATAAACTCCGGAATCGCTGGCGATGTTATTAAATTCTAAAGACTCGCCATTATCAAAGTTTATCTTGGCAGAATATTTTAGGCTGTGATAGATTGGCAACCCTCCCCGCTCCAACGCTACACCAGCTATGATCGCTTGAACTAAAATTGGGGTATAATCTGGATCAACTGCAATTTCGCAGTTATAAGTCTTAGGCTTCTCCACATCAAATCTATTTAGTGTAATTGAGACTGGTATCGTCGGGGCAGTCTCTCCAATCTTTCCCCAGACGGCAGTAGACTCATCTGATTTAATCGCTCCGATAGCCTGGGAGGATTGACCATACTTAAAACTGCTAACATTATTCGCCACAACAGTATGAATAAAACCGCTTGCCATTGGTAAATTCACACGGCCACGCCCCGTAAAGGCATGCCCAAACGCCAGAACATTATCGCCAATAACATCGGTAACAGTTCCAATAGCCGCCATTTTTATATCACCAGAGACCAGCGGAATCGCCAAAACCGCTCCGGGCTTGAGCTTAGCCTCTTGCTGTGTTTTTCCTGCAGACATTGTTGCCATATCGCTACTAATTAGATTCTCTCCAAGAACAGAGCCAAACCCCGCAATCTCCGCGCAGGCACTTCTTGAGAGTGATGTGACCATAGGAAAGCCAATCTCGCCAAGGCCATTAGCGCCAATCGGCTTCTCTGATTTGAGAGAGTTAAGGAATGAATTATAAGCAATATCTAGTGAGATTGGCCCAGAAACATCTATCCTATGCTCAACAGGACCTGATTTCTGAGGCTTACCTTTATCTATACGACCAACCTTTATCATCTGCGCAATTGGGGTAACTCCGTAGAGCGGATCTTTGGAGTAGCTCCAACCAAATGCAAGCGCGCCTGCAATTTTGCCATTTATATAGACTGGCGAACCACTGCAGCCTTGAACCGGACCGGTGTGGTTAAATCTAGGCCCAGTCCCCATAACCAATATTGCATTCTTTCCAATACTATTGTTTTTTACGACACTAACAACTTCGATTGGAAACTTTTCTATGTTGATTCCCGAATAAACACTCAGCGCATAACCTTTCATTCCAGGCTTGATCTCATCAATAGGTATATATCTGTCGTTATCAAAAACAAGATCTGCCTTGAGTAAAATTGGCAAAAAGAGTACAAAAAAGAAGGTAAAACAGAGATATCTGCACATTAGAGGTGTATTTTTTTTCATCAACATCCTTGCTAGGCCCATTTTAACAAAAAATACTACAGCAACAAAAGCGGCATTATAGCATATTAAGGGCGATTTTAAAGTGCCATAGAGTAAAAGCCGATCTAACAACTTACTTAAAAAAGATTATATTCACTAACTTTACAAAAATGATTTCAGCTAAAATCTTATTGTTGGCAAAGAGCTATTGCAAGCCTAAAGCAAAGTTTCTATAATGACCGGATACTTTTAAACAGTAAGTTAACTAAAAACTCAATATAATGAGGGCAAAGATGGACTCAGAACATCGTCACGAATTAAAAAGAAACGACCTAGCATTGTGGTTGGCAGAAGCACCAAAACATATAAAAAACACTCCAGCATACCTAAAAACCCATTGGTTTGAGGCTATATGCGTAGTATTGATTATAGTCGGTATCGGAATGTGGCTATTTAGAGACACTCAGCAAATCGTTGTCCAAGATCTAGCCTCTCAGGTTAAGCTAACAAATCTCTACCAACAGCAAATTATGGATAAAATAGCCGCCGCACGTGGTAATGAAATCGCGGGCTTCCTAAATAACGCAGACGATATAACATCCGTTGCAGACACCGTAAAACTCGATTCTATCGCTGCCTTGGCACTAATAAAGGCTGGCGATGCATTGCGCAGCGACCTGCACTATAAAAAAGGTGTTATCAATGAGAACAACCTAAAGACTCAAATCGCCGAAGCCAAGGGCAAATATGAAGCTGCGCTTGCCAAAGCTGGTTCCGACAAGACAATTGAAGCACTTGCAAAATTTGGTGTCGCTATCTGCAGTGAAGAGGTAAGGGATTTCGATTCTGCAGAGGCGCAATATAAAGACATCGCAAACAACCCTGAATACAAAAGCAATTTTGTTTCAAAGATAGCAGAACAACGACTATCTTTGCTTGCTGATGCTAGAGTAAAATATACCTTTAAAAAAGTTGCCCCTACGGTCAAAGAGAATGCTAAAGAAGCGGCGAAACCAGCCGAGGCTGCGGCAGAAAAGAAATAATAGAATCAAACAGGCAGTTATGATTGAAATGAGTACCAAAATGGCGTTATTATCCAAATAACGCCATTTTTACATAACCAATCGTTAGCTATTTTGGCTAATCATTCTGGAACAAAGATATGTCAGAGAACGAAATACAGCTTTGCGCTGAAGATGATAAATACCAAAACACCAGCGAGCTTGCCGAACTCTTAAAAAACTCTAAGGGCGGTGAGAGATTAAGGCTGCGCGTTGGTCCAAACTTAAAACATCGCCGACTAGACCAATATCTAAACGGACGCTTGACTACATTCTCAAGGACAACACTGCAAAAACTGATTAAAGAAAAACAAGTTCTTGTTGATAACAAAGCTGTTAAGCCCTCCTATGCCCTAAATAGCGGCGAGTCAATATCTATAATACTCCCCAAACCAGTATCAAAAGAAATTACTCCTGAAAATATTCCCCTCAACATTATGTATGAGGACGATGACATAATTGTCATCAACAAACAGAAAGATCTAATTGTCCACCCTGCAAGAGGTTACAAAACTGGCACACTTGTTAATGCACTGGTTTATTACACACAAAACCTCTCTAGCGGTAGTGAAGATTTCAGACCTGGTATCGTACACCGCCTCGATAGAAACACTACAGGGGCGATTATTGTGGCAAAAAACGATGAAGCGCAGTGGAAACTCTCAGACCAATTCCAAAAGAGAACTACAAGAAAAACATACAAAGCGATAGTTCAAGGTAATCCAGAGCTTGACGCCGATATGATCAAAAACAATATTGGCGTTCACCCAACAATCAGAGAAAAACAGGCGGTACGTCCTGACGAAGGTAAAGAGGCGATAACCGTTTATAAAGTCTTAGAGAGGTTTAGAGGATTTGCTCTGGTCGAAATCAACATTCTCACCGGCAGAACACACCAGATTAGAGTTCATATGAACCACATCAAGCATCCTATCGTTGGTGACAATATGTACGGTGGTAAAGATGCATACGAGTGGCAGATTAAAGATATAGAGCCACAACCTCAAGAACCAATCATGGGCAGACCCGCCCTGCATGCTTGGAAACTAGAAATCGATCATCCAAAAACGCAAAAGCGGATGACTTTTGCAGCCGACTTGCCAGAGGATATGGAAAATATGCTAGAGCTTCTACGCGAAGTTAGAAGCCTCGAATAAATCGAGCCTACTAATTCTCAGGAATACTCGCAATATCTCCACCAGCACCAACGACCATTAAAATATCACCCTTGAGTATCTTAGTATCCGGATGGGGAACATTAAAGACGCGCTCAGCCTCCTTGCCCTCTTCTACTCGTTTTATAGCAACGAGATTGACGTTGTATTTTTGTCTAAGCTGAATTTCCATAACAGTTTTATCGTTAAAGCTCTCCGGCGCAACAACCCTTGCCAAGCTATAACCTGGAGCAAAATCAATCTTCTCTCCAACCTGAGGAGCGATAAGTTTGTACGCCCATCTCTGCGCACTCTCAATCTCTGGATAAATAACTTGATTGGCGCCTATCGCCTCAAGCACCTGACCGCCGGTAAGAGATTCGCTTCTTGCAAAAATTTCTTTCACTCCAATATTCTTGAGATTAACAACGGTAAGTATCGCAGCCTCAAAACCACCTCTTCCCTGACCGATACTAACAATCGCCGCATCTACCTTTTCTATACTCTGCGCTCTAAGTGCATCCTCATCGGTGCTATCAAGCCTAACAGCTAGTGAAACTTGGTCTTTAATATCATCGATTTCATCACGTTTGATATCTATGGCAATAACCTCTGCGCCGCTAAGCGAGAGATCGTTTGCTAATTTTTTACCAAATCGCCCAAGCCCTATCACTGCAAATCGTTTCATAATAACCTTCCTAAAAGTTTCAGTGTTTATTAGTCACACATAAACTCTTATATTTTCATTAAACCTTTTTCTCTCAGCACTACCCAACCATTATCGCTTCATCAGCATAACTATATTTAGCAGTACGCAGATTGAATGTCAAAGAAGCAAGCAAAGTTAACGGACCCAAACGGCCTATCAACATCGCTGCAATAATAATAAATTTACCCGCAGATGTCAAAGAACCCGTGACACCGCAGCTAAGCCCAACAGTTCCAAGCGCACTAGCCGCTTCAAACATAATATCTATTATTGGAAATCCGCTATGTCGCTCTGTTATGCAGAGGCTAAAGACAATCACAAAATAAACAATAACAAAAAACACAACAACCGTTAACGCTCTACCAACAATAGAGTACCTTATCGATCGCTTAAATATTTCAACCTCACGCCTCTTTACCATAGTCGCATAGGCTGCCATCATTATAACAACTAAGGTTACCGTTTTCATACCACCAGCAGTCGAACCGGGTGAGCCTCCAATAAGCATCAAGACAATCGACCACAATTTCCCCGCTTCAGAAAGGGCCGCATTATCGACAGTATTAAACCCAGCCGTTCTAGTTGTTACACTTTGAAAAAAAGCATTCGCAATTCTAACACCAACGCTACCATGTGCCTGCACATCCAAAGAAGATTGCCCGATGTTAAAAACAAGAAAACCGGCTGCTCCAATAATTATTAGTGCAAAACTTGCCAAGACAACAATCTTAGTCTGAAGAGTAAATTTACGAGGAGAAAACGGACAGATTGCTTCCCTCTTATATTTAATCTTGTAAGCAATAAACCGAATCCTACTCACAATAACATTTGCAATATTGTAAAGCACACCAAAGCCAAGCCCGCCAGCCACAATCAACGGGCAGATAATTCCAAAGGTCTCCCAGCTAGTACTGTAAGAGATTAGGCTTGTTGGAAAGAGAGAAAAACCAGCGTTACAAAAAGCACTAATCGCATGGAATATGCTATAATAAATCTGATGACCGCCGGTAAGATCGACACCTTGAGCATTATTCCACATACCAATCATTCCAAGAGCTCCAAGTGCTTCTATAATAATTGTTGTGGTGAAAATGAACCCTATCATATTTCCAATTCTATTGAGAGTGTTCGTGTTCAACAGATCCTGCATTGCAACCGAATCTCGGACGGAAAACGCCTGACCGAGCAAAAGAGCAAAGACCGCACCAAAGATTACAATTCCAAGCCCTCCAAGCTGAATCAAAAATAGAATAACAATCTGCCCCATCCGCGAAAAATCTTGACCAGTATCCTTAACGACCAAACCGGTCACGCATGCTGCGCTAGTCGCCGTAAAAACGGCATCAACAAAATCCATATGCTCACAGTTGTACGACCGGGGCAATGATAAAAAACCAGCCCCTCCAATTATTAAAACAACAAAGGTTGCAATCAATGTGCGCATTGGGTTACGCCCAGTCGCGGCAAGATTTACACAGGTCCTACAAAGTTTATCAACAACCTGAACGATTAGATAGATACCAAGCATAACAATCTTGCCATGCCCTTTAAAGAGGTTGAGTTTGTAGGAGAAGAAAGTCGCTATAAAGAGCAAGAGCAAAAGAGGAATCTCAAACCAATACGCTTTTAGAAATTCTTTTCGAGATACCGCATTGAAAAAACGAAAAACCTTTTCCATCACGAAAAGTATGAACGCGGCAACCTGAACGTTGTATAAAAACGTGGCCTTTATCAGTGGCTCTTTAAAACCAAACAACATTACAAACGTCGCGATAACACAAGAAGCAACAATAAAGTTTAATGTTATGATTGTGTTTTCTAGTTTTTTATTTTTATACGCTATTACCATCTAACAAACTTCCTTGTTAAGCTAACTGGCCACTAATCCAAAAAA
>WGDE01000220.1 GCA_015493385.1 Phycisphaerae bacterium | reverse complement strand
ATGTAATAAGACTTACGATGTATTATAATATCGTCATTTAAAATTAAAATCCTAATTTTAATACCGTATTTTTACGGTTTTTTTAAGTGGCTATAAAATGTACAGTTTCAAATACCTTGAAGAAGTATTAATCAAACTCAAAGATAACGGTCTCTACAGAGAGCTGCGCGAAGTAAACTCAGCGCAATCTACTTTATCAACTATTGCTGGCAAAGAGTATGTTATTTTTTGCAGCAACAACTATCTAAGTCTGGCAAATCACCCCAAAATGATTTCTGCGGCCAAGAGAGCAATAGATAAATACGGCTGCAGCGCTAGCGCATCAAGATTGATAAGTGGGTCAATGACGCCGCATTTAGAATTGGAGAGAAAGTTTGCCGAGCTTTTCTCAAAAGAGGCAGCCACTCTATTTACCTCTGGTTGGTGCGCAAACCAAGCGGTCATAACAACCCTTCCTCAAAAGGGAGACATTCTGCTCTTAGATAAATACGACCACGCTTCTATCGTAGATGCGGCAAAAGAGAGCCCCGCCGTTTTTAGAACGTATAGAAGAGAGAATCTTTCTAAATTGGAGAAATATCTATCTTCATCCAAATACAACAGAAAGTTTATCGTCACAGAGAGTATATTCTCTATGGACGGAGATATGGCAGAACTCGATAAGCTCGTCTCTCTCAAGGAAAAATATGGAGCAATCTTAATCTTAGACGAGGCGCATTCTCTGGGTTGTATGGGAAAAGACGGTGCAGGATTTGCGCAAGAGAAGGGATTGCTAGAAAAGGTAGATATAATTGTAGCGACTCTTGGCAAGGCGATTGGCGCCTCAGGTGCGGTTGTAGCTGGAGAATCTATCGTAAAGGAATTTCTAGTAAATAAATCTAGAGGATTAATCTATACAACCGCTTCACCTCCATCTAACAGCGCGGCGGCATTAGAAGCACTTGATATTATAAAGAATGGAAAAGAACGCAGAGAAAGACTCTGGCAAAACAGCAACTATTTGCACAGAAAACTCAAAGAAGCTGGCTTTAATGTTGGTAAAAGCTCATCCTATATAATACCTGTGATAATTGGCGATGATTTTAAAGTGGTTGAAATTGCAAATGAGCTCTTCAAAAGAGGCTTTTTCGTCCCAGCCATACGAGTCCCAACCGTAGCCCCCGGCGAAGCGAGGCTACGAATTTCCCTACAAGCAGACCACACAAGAGCCCAGCTTGATATGCTATTCAATGCATTGGTAGATATAGCTATCTAGAACGCGTCTAACAAAGATATCTATATTCTACTATCAATTTCTTTAATAAATATTGATGGCTCACCTGCGTAGTAGTTGCTCATCATTACTATCTTTGCATCTTTGTTTAGAACTATGATTGTTGGAAATCCCTCGACACCAAATACTTTTCTTAGAAAATCATTTTGCCTAGTTTGGGCTGGTGACAATTTGGAGTTTTGTGGAAAATCAACATCTACAAGCACTAAAGATTTTTTTGCGTATTTAAGGAATTCCTCTTTAGAGAAAATGTTTTTGTCCATTTTCTTACACCACACACACCAATCACTACCTGTAAATCTCAGTAATATTGCTTTGTGCTGCGCTTTAGCTATCGCCTTGGCTTTGTAATAATCTGTTATCCATTCTCCGCTATATTTCCAGCTTAGATTTTTGTATAGACTGTTAAAGAAGCTGTCTGCATCTGAAAACTCAATAGTTTTTGCACTACTTTTATCTAAGGATTTTGAATCAAGCAACATGCAATACTGCCCAGAAGATGTAGAACTAAGCAAGGGTTTTATTTTTGAGAGCTTTGCATTAGTCTCTAGCTGAGCCCTATCGGCAACAAATGGAATGAATTTCCAACCATCAAGTGTACTAAATACACGTTTATCGCCAATCGCTTTAATCTTATCGAAAGAGTTTTTTATTTTGCTATCATAAACGAGTAGCAATATTGGCAAGTTCTCTTCTTTAGCCTTAGCGGCAACCTCAGAAAAATTCTGATTCCTAAGCAGAGTTGTTTTTTTAGGGAGACTCTTCAATATATCTTCACAGGTAGATATCCACGCCTTTGCACCACCCTGCACATATCCAGTCACACCCAATATTTCACCACTGCTATCAAGTATGAGAAATGTTGGAAGGCCGGTAACATTGTATTTAGTTGCAAGTCTCTCATTTTGAATAGAAATGTCTCGAGGCAATTTCTTTTTTCGAGGAAAATCAATCTTTAATAGTATAAATTTATCCGACACATATTTCGCAAAAGCGTCTGTACTAAAAATTTCAGATTCTGTCTTGATGCAATATGGACACCAATCACTGCCTGTGAAATTTACGAGTATCATTTTGTTTTCTTTTGTAGCTAGCTTCTTTGCAAGGTCAAAATCTTGAATCCACTTTGCCCCATCTGCATATAAATTAGAGCTTAAGACCACAAAAAAGAGAATTGACAATAATGCTTTGCTTATAGTGCTCATATACAATTCCTTTACATAATTTAGAGT
>WGDE01000219.1 GCA_015493385.1 Phycisphaerae bacterium | reverse complement strand
ATAATACATCGTAAGTCTTATTACATAATAAAACGGGAATAATATGGGAATTTATGATAGAGATTATAGCCGTCCAAGCTATGATTCTGGGAGAAAAGTAAGTTTCGTCTTACCAAATATAACGCCGGTTGTCAGGGCTTTATTGATTGCCAATGTGGTCGTATTTGTACTTGAACAGCTTGGAATGCGCCAAGTTATAGAGAGATATTTCGCCCTAACTACAGGGAGCCCAACAGAATTCATCCAAGTCTGGAGACTCGTGAGCTACCAATTCTTGCATGGTGGTTTCTTGCACATACTCTTCAATATGATTGTTTTATATTTCCTTGGTCCATTCCTTGAGCGCATCTGGACTAGCCAAAAATTCCTTATTTTTTACATAGGATGCGGAATTATTGGAGGTATATTCTTTCATATACTTTTCTTTTTTGTCGGTTATCACGGTGATTTGGTCGGTGCCTCTGGTTCAATAATGGGTGCTATAGCGGCAATGGCAGTTTTACATCCAGATATGAAAGTAATGCTCTTTTTTGTATTACCTATGAAGTTGAGTACGGCCTGCTGGGCGTCAATTGCTTATTTCGTGGTCTCAATCTTTGTGGGCTCTAATCCTGGCGGTAATGCCGCACACATTGGTGGTATGCTTGCTGGCGGAGCGTATGCTTTATACAGTATTGGTAATTTCAAGCTAACAATTCCACAAAAGAAATCCTCTTGGGAGGAGAAAATTAAAACAGACAGAGAGCTCGCCGCAGAGGTAGACAGAATACTGTTAAAGGTGAACCAGAATGGGATTGCAAGCTTGACAAAAAAAGAAAAGAGAACCCTCCAAGAAGCAACAAAACGTGAACAGAAACGTAAATTTTAGAGTGCGTCTCAATGAAAAGAACAGACCGGTATATACAATTCTCGCTTGTTAGAGAGATGCTAGAAACTCCAAATATCATTCGCAATTTTAATGTTTCTGATGTTCAAGAGCTTGTTGATTCGATCAATCAAAGCAAAAGACTTCTTCTCACAGGAGAAGGTTCGAGTAGAATTTTTCCTGCACATAACGCTCGCTACTCTTCGCTGCGCGGAGGGCTTGATGTCAATTTAGTCTCTGAAGGCGCACGACAGGCGGGGGAGTATGACCTTAGCAATTTTACCATTTTGGCTTCATCTAGTAGCGGCTCAACGAGTGAATTAATCTGGCTGTTTAACAGGTTCAAGAGTGTAGACAAACGAAATGTGTTTGGCGTTACGGCGAATCCAGATGCATTGCTTAATGAATATGCGAATAAGAGTTTCCTTCTTAATACTGGCAAGGAAGAGGCAATTTCTTCTACTAAAATAGTAGCTGCTGAGGCATTGTTTTACCAAGAAGTTCTAGCCTTAGTTCAAGGTAGAAGCCTTGCAAATAAGTTTTCACGCATGGCAGATGCTTTGGAAGAAGCACTTGAACTGGAAATTGATAATTCAATTATCGAAAAAATAGCACAGGCGAAAACGCTGTATTTTGCGGGTAAAAATGATGGGGTTGCTCAGGAGCTCGCATTAAAGGCAAATGAGATAGCTCGCAAAAAGAGTAACTATTTAGAGGGAACCTACCTGCTTCACGGTGTTGAGGAGGTAATGAGCGATAAAGACATCATAATCTTGGTTAATCCATACGCGAGTGAATTTAAGAAGATTAAAGAGATATTGGTTGATAGAATAGGCATTGAGGTTATCGTTCTAAGCGATGAGGAAACGATGTTTCCGACAGTTGTGGCCAGGGATGTCGGAGAATTGCAAAGCTACGTTTACCTTGCTCTTGGCTGGAATATTCTCACAGAAGTGGGACTATCACTTGGCATTGATATCGATTCTCCAGAACGCGGTAGACGCGTCAGAAATGAATTTGTAGGCTAAAGGGAATCCTAAAAGTAGCCTAAATTATTTGCGACGTTTCAAGCTAGTTGCACGCTGTAGAGCGGATTGTCCATATTTAGCTGCTATCAAATCTAGAGATTTATCAATACTCTCTTGCTTTTGCCTTTCTTGTTTGCCAAATAAAAGCTGCTGCTCTTTTTGAGCTCCTACGGCATTTACTCCAAATCCAATCAAACGAAGCGGTCCTGAATCCTTTTTATGCCAAGAAATATAGAGCTCCTCAGCAGTCTCCCAAAGAAACTGAGTCGAATCGCTATATAGCTCAAGTGATTTGCTTCTCGTGAGCGTTCTAAAATCATTGTACCGTATTTTTACAGTCACAGTTTTGGCTTTTAGCTTTGCGCATCTTAGTTTGTATGCAACATCTTCAACCTGAGAAATCAACTCGGTTAATCCATCTTCGAGAGTTTCTATATCTTTGGCAAATGTATTTTCCACAGATATGCTCTTTGTCTTATGTGCTTGGCCTACTTTTCTATGGTCTATTCCGCTAGCAAGTTTTAAAAGTGTATGGGCATTATTACCAAGAACGTTCGTTAAGGCTTCTAGTGGATATCTGCGCAACTGCGAGATTGTGTGTATTCCAAGTTTGTTCAATTTTTGTTCAAGAGTCTTTCCAACTCCCCAGATTTTGGATATCGATAAAGGCTCTAGAATCGCTTGGGCATCCTCTTGGTTGATAATGACAAACCCATCAGGCTTATCTAGATCAGATGCTAGTTTTGCTAGAAATTTATTCGGAGCAATTCCAACACTTGCTATGAGATCCAGAGAATCTCTTATTTGCTGCTTAATTTTTCGAGCTATTTGCTCACTACTTCCAAATAGCGCCAGAGAATCCTCAACATCTAAGAACGCTTCATCAAGAGAGATTGGTTCTATTATTGGAGTGTATTGATTGAAGATTTTGTGTATCTCTCTTGAAATCTGAGAGTATCTCTGCATACGGACAGGGCGAATAACAAGCCCTGCGCAAAGCCTCTTTGCCTTAACCATCGGCATAGCAGAATAAATGCCAAACTTGCGTGCTTCGTAAGAGGCGGCTGCGACTACACTTCTTTGTTCGCTTTTTCCACCTACAACGACGGGCTTCCCCTTGAGCTGCGGAAAATCTAACTCTTCAACCGATGCAAAAAAAGCATCCATATCAATATGTATAATGTTGTTCTGACTCACAAGATACTTATACCATAACTCTCGATAAAACTAAAGAGTAGCTCCTTAATATTAAAGGAACCGCTTAAAAATGGTTACAAAATTGTATTTATGTATTTTAATACAGTCACTGATTGACAATTTTGTAACTAACGGTTATTCTTAGCCAGTTCAATCTAGGAGCAATATGGATAACAATAAACTATCAAGAGAAGTTGAATTACTCAGCAATATAGCTAAGGCGCTTGCTGAGTCGCTCGATCTCAAAAAGACCATAGAGTCTATATTCTCTCAACTTGAGTCATATTTAGACCTTCAAATGGGAACAATTAGCCTACATGACCCAGAAACAGATACTCTGCGCGCAGTCATTGCTCACAAGATTAGCGAAGAGGATAAGAAGCATGGAGTCTATAAGATAGGCGAGGGTATTACTGGAACTGTCTTTGCTACTGGCGAAGCGGTTGTCGTTGCGGATATTGATATGGACCCTAGATTTCTCGGCAAAACCGCGACAAGAAAGGCTAGAAGCGGAGGCAGAATAGCGTTCTTCTGCGTGCCGATTAAGCTGGAAAATGAAGTTGTTGGTACGCTTAGTGTCAGCAGAGAAACTCGCCATTTTGACAATTTTCACGCAAATGTAAATCTCTTAAATGTTATTGCTACTATGGTGGCCCAAGCTATAAAATTGAATAAAAAAGTAGAAAATGAGCTTCAAAGCTGGCGCGATGAGAATAGAAAATTACGCGAACAACTGAAAACTAAATTTAAAGTGCATAACATGATTGGTACAAGCAATGCTATGCAGAAAGTTTTCCATTTGATTGAACAGGTTGCACAAAGTAATGCAACCGTCATGATAAGGGGAGAGAGTGGAACTGGTAAGGATTTAGTTGCCCACGCTATCCATTATAACAGTCTGCGCAGCAACAAGCCTTTCATTAAGATTAACTGTACCGCTCTTCCTGAATCACTGCTTGAGAGTGAGTTGTTTGGCCATGAACGTGGCGCATTTACAGGAGCGGTAGATAGAAAGATTGGTCGATTTGAAATGGCCAATGGTGGTACCATATTTCTTGATGAGATTGGAGACTTTTCTCTGAGTCTACAGATTAAGCTTCTTCGCATTATTCAGTTCAAAGAATTCGAGAGGGTTGGCGGAACGGAAACAATTAAGGCGAACCTGCGTATTATAGTTGCAACAAACAAGAATCTTGAAAAAGAGATTAAGGATGGGCTATTTAGAGAAGATCTTTACTATCGAATTAATGTTTTCCCAATTTACTTGCCATCGCTTAGAGAACGCAAGGACGACATTATGCTCTTGGCAGATTATTTCATTGTTAAATTTTCTCAAGAAAACAACAAGAGCATAACGAGACTCTCCACCCCTGCAATCGACATGCTTACAAACTATCATTGGCCTGGTAATGTTAGAGAACTTGAAAATTGTATTGAGAGGGCAATCTTGCTTTGCGATAGCGACACAATAAGAGCAGAGCACTTACCTCCTTCTCTTCAAATGGTACGCGAAGTATCCGCACCTGCCCTAACTTTACCTGAAATGGTTGAGAATCTTGAACGTGAAATGATTGTTGACGCACTCAAGAAAACGAACGGACAGCAGCGGAAAGCGGCGAAACTACTTGGACTAACCCAACGTATGATGGGATACAAGGTTCACAAATACAACATTAAACCAAAACAGCTAGTTTACTAAATTCTAGAGACTTAAGACATCTGCTATCATGAAAATAGTTTTATTTTTAGTTACCATAATATCTCTTCTGCTTTGTTCATATCTTGACGCAGAAACCCTCCAACTTACCAATGGCGACAAGATAGACGTCACCGTAATTGAAGAGTCCGACTCCGAATATATTGTTGAGCATCAAATTCTGGGCAAACTAACAATATCCAAGCTTGATGTAGTTGATGAAAAGAAGCAAAAAAAAGAAGAGATTATCCAAGAAGTTGAACAGGCTAACGCAGTTAAGTATAACTATCTTTTTCAAAGTGACCCAGAATTCACATGGCTTGAAAATTTAACCCGCAAAATTCATAAAACGGGCTGGAGAATGCATCTCAATTTATCTCTGAACTCATCAAGTGGTAACACAAACGAACAGTCGTGGCGGGTTGGCTATGGAGCAAATAAAAAGAGAGGATACAATAGTTTTAAATTTAATTCTACGTATTACAGACGAGAAAATAAAAACAGTTTAACTGATAATAAATTAATGCTACAAGCTCACAATGAATGGCTAGACCCAGACTCAAAATGGTTTTGCTATGTTGACGCTCGATATGACTATGATCAATTTAACTCGTGGGATCAACGTTTTGCAGGTGAGATTGGACCAGGTTACCACATTATAGATACAGATTTAACAGAGCTTGATATGCTTGTTGGTTTTGGACCTAAAAAAGAATGGGGCTCCGATCAAGACAAAATAGAAACTGAATTTTCTAGTAAACTATCCTTGGATTGGAAGATCTCTCCTCGTCAAAAAATCATGGCTGATACATCTTACAAGTTCTCTAAAAAAGGCGGCAGTAGCTATCGTGTACTAAATCTACTCAAATGGAAATATCTATTAGACAGAGAGCTTAATCTGAGTTTGAATGTAGGATTAGAGCATGAATATCAATCTGTAGTTGACGCCGATAGAAAGCATTCAGACCTTAGAATGTACACAGGGTTACAGTTGAATTTCTAGACTTTAGTAGGGTGTAATTGGGTCAGGGTTCACGTCCTGCCGGAAAATACGCCCGGCAGGATTCGTTCGCTCTGGGAGAGCTCACGGCTTTCGCTTCGCTCTTGTCAAACCTGCTTGGGTGATTGCTGCGCAATCACGCAGGTTCGAAGCCTGCCGGAAAATACGCCCGGCAGGATTCGCTTACGCGGCTTTCGCTTTCGCTCTTGTCAAACCTGCTTGGGTGATTGCTGCGCAATCACGCAGGTTCGAAGCCTGCCGGAAAATACGCCCGGCAG
>WGDE01000218.1 GCA_015493385.1 Phycisphaerae bacterium | reverse complement strand
CTTTTTAGCTGAAAACGGGCAAAAGACTCATCTTAGAAAAGATGAAATATATTGGAAACGGCTATCGCCGTTGTAATTCACATCGGGCGGCTTGCGCCACCGCGCTAAGCGATAAACTTTTATTTGTGATGAAAGGTTAAAAAACGCCTGCAAAGGGAAATTAGCTTTCTTGGCGTTATTTGCGTCAAAATGTTTGCAATCTAGAATTAAACTCGAAAGTTAAAACTGCACTGAACGGTTTGCGGAGCTGGGGCTCCGCGTTCCCAGGACTTCAAGCTCTTCGTGGTAAAAAAAGGTTTTTCTTTGGCGTTAAACTAAAAGGGAAGGTAAGTCGGATTGCATTAAGAAAAAAATACCAGAGGTGGGACTTGAACCCACACGCCCTATACGGGCAAAGGATTTTGAATCCTTCGCGTCTGCCAATTCCGCCACTCTGGCTTTTCAAGAAGGGATAAAATACTACATCAGCCCCTCTTCGTCAAGAGCTATTCATTGAGAAAAATGATGTCTTCTGGGACTGCTACCACATCACGGCGGTGTTTGCCGAGTATGTTTCTTATTTCACTGCTATGTTTGCCTGCTAGGGTGGTTAGCTCTGCGCTGCTTAGGTTTGTGATTGCTTTTGCTCTATTGCCAAGTGCAACAACACTTCCCGCTTCGAATAATCCGCTGACAGATTTAATGCCGATTGGCAGTAGGCTTTTGTTGTCTTTTAATGCTTTGAAAGCTCCGTCATCAATTTCAATTGTACCTGATACTGGAGTGTTTAGAATCCAGCGCAGCTTCGCATTGAGTTTGCGCTGTGGCATAAAGATTGTTCCAATCGATTCTCCGCTTAATATTTTAGAGAGTACATTTTCCTCTCTGCCATGCGCTAAAACGATTCTGCAGCCAGCGTTTGCCGCTATTTTTGCCGCCTCTATCTTTGTTCTCATACCACCGGTGGCTAATTTTGAGCCGCTATCACCCGCAGCATCTTCTATGGATTGAGTTATCTCTTTCACGCAGGTTAGCGGTTTTGCGTCTGGGAATTTACGCGGGTCTTTGTCGTATAGTGAGTCAATGTCGCTTAGAATAACTAATAAATCTGCATCAATCTTGCTGGCCACAAGCGCGCTTAGCGTGTCATTGTCTCCAAATGCGGCAGTGATTTCATCTGTGCTAACGCAGTCATTTTCATTGATTATAGGTATGCATCCTAGGTGGAGAAGTGATTCTATCGAGCTGCGCAAGTTTAAATACATGTCTCTGTTGTTTAGAACCCACCGAGTGAGCAAGACTTGGGCTATTGTTATGGATAGGGCGTCAAACGCTTTTTTGTATTCATGCATCAATAGCGGCTGGCCAATGGCTGCGCAGGCCTGTTTGAGGCTAGTATCTTCTGGTTTGGCATCAAGGCCTAGCTCGCTTGCGCCCATTCCGATTGCGCCCGAACTTATCAAGAGAACCTGTATTCCAGATTTTCTAAGCTCTCCAATCTGGCGAGCGATATCTCTGATATAATCAGTGTCTATACCGTTTGCGCAGGCTAGTGTGTTTGTGCCTATCTTTATTACAACTCTCTTTGTCTGTGAAAAATCACGCATGTTTTCTCTGGCCTAATCCTATATTGTGCAATCTTTCTTTAGTTTCTCGTGTGTGAACGCTTTTTTGCCGCTCGAATAATCGCTCACTATATGGCCGTTGCCGATGAGTTTCCATTTGTAAATTAGAAGTCCCTCAAGTCCTACTGGGCCGCGGGCGTGAATTTTGTTTGTGCTAATGCCCACTTCGGCTCCAAGACCGTAGCGGAACCCATCACTAAATCTTGTGCTTGCATTCCAGAAAACATCGCCAGAGTCTACTAACGTCATAAAATCTCTAGCCCTGTCCTTGTTTGCGGTGACAATCGCATCTGTATGGCCTGAGCCGTATTTGTTTATATGGTCTATTGCCTCTTGCATAGAATCTACTAGTTTTACAGAGACTATATAATCTAGATACTCTGTCGCCCAGTCTTTCTCGCTAGCGGCCTTAGCGTTAATTATTTCTAGTACGCCGCTGTCGCCGCGCAGCTCGCAATTTTGCGTTTCAAGAGCGGCTTTTAGAGCTGGGAGAAAATCTGGTGCAATAGCTCTGTTGATTAGCAGAGTTTCGGCAGCATTGCAAACAGCAGGGTACTGGCATTTAGAGTCTACCGCGATATCTAGTGCCATTCCTAAGTCGGCTTGGTCGTCGATGTAGACGTGGCAAATTCCGTCAGCGTGGCCCATAACGGCAATATTTGTATTCTTCATTATGTATTGGACGAATTCATTAGACCCGCGTGGGACGATTAGGTCGATGTATTCGTCAAGGTCTAACATCGCAGAAACATCGTCGCGTGTTTCGAGTAGATTTATCCATCCGTCTGGAATGCCAACTTCTATCGAGGCTTCTGAGATGAGCTTTGCCAGGATTCTGTTTGTATTCATCGCTTCCGAGCCGCCCTTTAATAGGGCAGAGTTTCCACTTTTTAGGCATAGCGTGGAAATCTGGACAAGCGCGTCAGGTCTGGATTCAAATATTACTCCAACCACGCCAAGCGGGCAGCTTACTTTGTACAGCTCTAACCCATTGTCTAATTCTGTTGCGCAGAGAGTTTTGCCCACCGGCTCTTCGAGTTTGATTAGGCTCTCTATGCCAGAGCAGACAGTGTCTATTTTGCTTTGGTCGAACTTGAGTCTTTTTAGCAGGGGTTTGTCTAGATTGTCAAGCTCTGCTTTTTCTAAATCCTTTTGGTTTGCGCTGATTATAGCGTCAGAATTCTCTTGTAGTGTTTTTGCAATTGCGGCTAGAGCTTTGTTCTTATCAGCTTCTTTTTTTGCAGCTAGTTTAATTGCGGCCGCCTTTGCGTTGGCGGCAAGTTGTTTAACGGTCATAGTTTTGTTTATCCCTAAAATTGTCTAACATTAAAAAGCCTCCGTATTCTAAGGATTCTCTCCTAGATAATCCAGTATTTTGTCAGAGCGAATGTGGAGACGGGGTTTGAGGGTTGCAATGTTCGTTGTTTTAGAAACTGCCAAGTTTGCCACTATTGCTCTTTTTGTGAATAGCTTGCTAGAGAGACGTATGGACCGTCTAGTCTAAATAGGGCAGGCTACGTCACAATTGTCCGATAATATGGAATTTTTCTCGGTTTTTTTGCGAAAAAACAATAAAAAGTAGCAAAGAGTGTTGACTAGGTGGTGGTCAGTGGTATAATTTCCCATAGATTGAATGTCTGATGGGACAATTATGAACATGCTTTTACTTACAGGGGAATATGAACACACGCTGGATGCCAAAGGGAGAGTCTTTGTTACCAGCAAGCTGCGCAGCCAGATTGACCCAGATGAATATGGAAAGGACTTCTATATTGTACTCGGGTCTAATGGTGTTCTCTGTTTGTATCCCGAAAAATATTTTCAGCAGATAGCTCTTGCCGGTGCGCCAAGGATGGCTGCCCCGGACGAAGCAGTCTCATTCGAGAGAATGAGCTTCGCTCTTGCTAGCAAGGTTGAGCTGGATCGGCAGGGCAGATTGCAAATTGCTGAGAAAATGAGAAAGCGTGCAAGGTTGGGTTTAGATCTAACCCTAGTTGGTGTCAGGGATCATATTGAGATATGGAATACCATGGATTGGGAAAAATATCTTGAAGATCACTTGCCTCAGTTCCAACAGCAGATCACCCAAGCTAGGCAAACCGTATTGCAAAAGCAATCAAATGAGCTAGATTATTAGGGGGTCCAAAATGACGCTACAGGTTGAAAATCATTTTAAAATTGTCTCTAGAGCTCTAGCGACACAAGATGAGCCATCCAGAGATGTTTGTGATTCAGCGGCAGCGTTGGCGATTAAGCTTGATGCCTTGAAAAGACAAGGTGGTCTTTTTGAGGGGATTAGTTTTTCTCCAGATGCTCAGGAGCTCTTGCATTGTACGCAGGTGCTTAGTTAGGCTCTTTTAGGAAATTGAATACGTGGATGATGCAGGAATAGAACACATTCCAGTATTAGCAGATATTCTTGTCCGGCAGATTAGCTTACCCAAGGATGCGGTAGTAGTCGATGCGACTATAGGACATGGAGGTCACAGCTATCTGCTAGGTAAAATGCTTGGGAAGCAAGGCAGGTTGATAGGTTTTGATGTTGATCCTAAAAGCCTTGAAAAAGCAAAGATTGCTTTGGGAGGTCTCGAATGCAAAGTTGAGCTTGTTAGGACAAATTTTTCTCAGATTGCTTTGAGATTAAAAGAGCTTGGCATTGAGAAGGTAGACTTTATTCTTGCAGATTTTGGGTTTTGTTCTGCGCAGCTAAATGATCCACAAAGAGGTATGAGCTTTCAGCAAAATATGCCTCTGGATATGAGGCTTGATAGTCGCCTTGAGCTAACGGCGGCTGACATTGTCAATAAAACCGACCAAGACGAGCTTGCAGATTTAATCTACCTTTACGGTCAAGAAAGAGCTTCAAGACGTATCGCTAGGTTTATTGTTGAACACAGGGCAATTGCACCGATAAAAACAACGGGGCAGCTATCTGCGATTATTTGTAAATCGCTTGGATTAGCAGCTCAAGGTCGCCGCGGTAAAACGCATCCGGCAACGAAAACTTTTCAGGCTCTGCGTATTGCGGTAAATAAAGAGCTAGACGTTATTGAGACGCTACTTGACGTAGCTCCTGATATATTGAATCATAATGGAATCTTGGCTTTGATAAGCTTTCACAGCCTTGAAGATAAAATAGTAAAAGATAATTTTAAGAAAAATAAGCTAGATAATATATACGAAGTATTGACAAAAAAACCGCTAGTTGCTTCTCAAGAGGAGAGAAAATTCAATCCTCGCTCAAGAAGTGCGAAGCTTAGAATGGCTAAAAGGATTTAGCCAAGTTGGTAGGGTAGAGTCTAATTTATATTTGAGAAAATATAGAACCGACACCCAAAAAGTATATGTTGAAAAGGGAGTTTCAAATGAGATCTAGAGAAAAGCTTGGATTGTTGCTTGGTCTGGTGTCTATTATTGCAATAGTATACCTGATTAAGGGCTACTCATTTGTCGGACAGGACAGTTCTAACCAATCTTCCAGAGCTCTTAGCTCGAGTCAAAATGTTATTGACACAGACCCCGATTTAATGAAAGATGCTATCAGTGCTGTACAGATGATAAACGCCCAAAAAGTCTCTATTAGACAATCATCCATTTCTGAGAGTTCTCCTCGTAGTGTTACCAAGCTTAATGGCTCAAGGGTTAGTTCTAGATTTACTCCTGTGAAAGTTAGACAAAAAACTCCTAAATATAGATTGAACGCCGGGTACTATACTGTTAAATCTGGAGATAGTCTTAGCAAAATCGCAGCAAATGTTTACGGGTCTAGAGGAAATTCTTATGACAATATTGAACGTATCTATCAGGCAAATAAAAATGTATTGAAATCACGCGATGTGGTTCGAGAAGGGCAAAGATTACGTATTCCTCCCATTGAAGTTGCAAGTAAAGAAACTACAAGAAAACAAAATTTTGCACAGCGAATTTTATCAAATATAACTGGCAATAATCATCATGCAACTAGTCTCTCTGCTAGAAACTCAAGATATATTGAATACAGAGTTAAAAAGGGCGATAGCCTCTACAAGATTGCAAAGAAATATCTTGGTAGCGGAAATCGCTATAAAGAAATTCAAGAGCTTAATAGGAAAAAGCTTGCTGGTGGTAACGATCTCGAGGTTGGTGTGATTCTTAAGCTTCCTCGAAATTGAGTAGATACACATGAGACTTTTAAGATTTAATTTTGTCGTGATTGTTATTGTTTCAATCATGATATCTACAGTTTATCTTCGCAGTAATAGTAGGCGTCTGTTTTATGAGTGTCGCTCTAACAGCGTTGAAGTAAATAGGCTCAAACGCGATTTGATACTCAAGAAACTCGAGGCTGGCTCAATCGTCAATTCTATCGTTTATGAGCAGACCAATCAAATTGATAAACCCAATAAGTAAGTGTGCGCATGCGACTCTCAAAACTTGTAATATCATTATCTCTACTTCTGACCATTATCTTCTCACTTCTTAGTTGGCGATGTTTCTATCTACAATACCTAAAGAAAGATTATTACGAGGAAAAATTATCCAAACAGGAGCAGCTTTCTATTGAACAGCGCGCTCAACGCGGTGTTATAGTAGATTCTCGTGGTAGGTATCTTGCGGTTAGTAGGCCTATAGAGTTTGTTTTCGCCGATCCGGTTGCAATAGGTGAATATTTAAATTACAAGGAAGTGGCTTCTAAATTACAGGATATCATAGATATTCCCAGTAATGAGATATGCAGGAAGCTAAATGAAAAGTCTACATCACATTTTGTAAAACTAAAAGAAGGTCTCACTCCTGTTGAGCGAGAAAAGATTCTAGCCGCTAGGATTTATGGAATTGGTGTGCATACCGATTGGCAACGTTACTACCCAATGGGCTCATTGTTTTGCCATGTTGTAGGGGTTGAGGCATCTAAGAAGAAATGGAGTGAAGGTCTAGAGCGTTGGTATTACGATCTACTTGAGGGCGTCTCTGGTCGCAACACATACATTGTTGATACATTTAGAAAACCCATAGCTCTTAGCGGTTCTTCTAGTTCGGCTGTGATGGGAACTAGTATTGTCCTAACACTCGATTCGGCTATACAGCGTTTTGTTCGTGACGCTCTTTTTAAACGTTGTAAGGAATTTCAAGCCGAGGCAGGAATGGCTATTGTTCTTGAGCCAAATACGGGAGCTATTCTTGCAATGAGCTGTTACCCAGATTTTGATCCGATGAATTTGACTTCTAACCCTGACTCTAGACGAAATCGGCTTCTTACCGATCCGTTTGAACCTGGAAGTATATTCAAGCCAATCTTTACAGTTATCGCGATGGAGCTTGGGGTAGTCTCAGAGAAAACTAAAATTTATTGCGAGAGGGGTAATTACCATGGCAAGGGATTTGGTCGGATTGGCGAATATGGCAACCATTCGTATGGGAATCTAACGCCGAGAGAGATTATTATCCATTCAAGTAATATTGGTATGGCTAAAATGGGGCAGATGGTGGCTAAAAAAGCAGGTAAAAAGAAGATGTACGACTCTATCAAGCTCTTTGGGTTTGGAGAAAAAACGGGCGTTGATTTACCTGGTGAGGTTAGCGGTATCTTAAATCCGCTCTCAAGATGGAATGGTTACAGCGTCACTAGAATTCCGTATGGTCAAGAAATATCTGTAACCGAGATGCAAATTGCAAAGGCATATTGCATCTTGGCTAACGGTGGTAAGCCAGTGATACCTCATTTAGTTGAAGCATTTGTAGACAGCAGTGGCCGTAGCATAAAAATCCAGAATAATTCTATCTCTGCAGGTTATATAGTAAAGCCTGAGATTGCAAAGTGGGTTGTTTCTAAGGCGATGGCGGATGTGGTCAAAGAGGGAACGGGTAAAAAGGCGGCTCTTGAGGATTATGAAGTTTTCGGTAAGACAGGAACTGCCAATATCGCGGTCGATGGCCATTATGATCAGAAAAGTTATGTTGCGTCATTTGCCGGTGGTGCGCCAGCAGATAATCCTGAGATAGTTGTGGTTGTCTCCATCAGGAAACCAAACCGCTCACTAGGCAAAGGGTACACTGGAGGCACTGTCGCAGGTCCGGTTGTAGGAGAGATTATTCAAAAGAGCCTTGATTATCTGCACCGCAATCAAAGAACTCAGCATCTAGAAGGACTAGACTAAAAGGCACCACCCCGATAACTACGCATCTAGCGTTAATGCGTCTGGTAGCGAATCAATAAATTCACCGATTTCATCGCGCACCCGTCTGTAACAATCAAGAGCTTCTTCGCTAGATTCTGCATTTTTAGCGAGTGCGGGTGGATCGTCGAAACCAACATGAATAACCTTTGCATCGCCCTTAAAGATAGGGCAATTCTCGTTTGCATGCCCACAGACAGTTACAACATAGTCGAATTTGATATCGTTAAACTCAGAGACATTTTGTGATTTCTGACCAGAGATGTCAATCCCAACCTCCGCCATCACGGTCACCGCATTGGGATTTAGTCCATGCACTTCAATCCCAGCACTGTAAGCCTCGATAGAGTCTTTTTTTAGATGTTTCGCCCAGCCCTGCGCCATTTGACTTCTGCAAGAATTTCCCGTACATAAGAAAAGCACCTTTAGCATGGTTTAGCCCTATCTCTTTTAATATTAAAGTTTTGTGTAAATACGTATGATGTTTCAGTCTATTCTTTCCGTTTTCCAAGAATCTTGTCTGCTATTATATCTTGCATAAATAAGTGCCAAATTCAACAAATTAAGCTATTTAGCACTTGTTATTGGCTAGATTTATAAACTTTTATAGATTGTCAATTATTTATTGGCATTTTTTTTAAGCCTTGCTATAATTCCCAACTCTTTTGCGGGTGATTCATCGCATTTTATGGTCGGGTCCCATGCAAATTGGATGATGTGAATCTGGTCAGGCGGGGAACCGAGCAGCCATAAGCGTTCATCTGGTTGTGTGTGGTAAACTCGGCCACCTTTATTTTAGTCACGTACCCCTAAATAATTACTTTCTAGCTACTGCCAAAAGTGATTGCTAAACAGCTCTAAATCTATTATTATCACCATGTCTTAAGAGTTCCCTAAATTGTTAAAAAGAGTTTAATCCTTGGGTTGAAGTTTAATTATGGCGTATACAGTACTTGCAAGAAGGTACAGATCTCAGAGTTTTGATGATGTAGTTGGTCAGGAAGTTATTGCGCAGACACTTAAAAACGCAATCAAGACAGGCCGAGTCCATCATGCATATTTTTTTACAGGTACGCGTGGGGTTGGTAAGACTACGATGGCCAGAATTCTAGCAAAAGCCCTCAATTGTCTTAATTTCGATGCTCCTACAATAGAGCCATGTTGTGAGTGCGAGAGCTGTAAATCCATCAATACTGGTGAAGATATCGATGTTATTGAGATTGATGGAGCTAGCAACAACGGTGTAGATAATATTCGTGAACTGCGTCAAAATGCGATATATCGTCCTGCTAGGAGTCGATATAAGATTTATATCATCGACGAGATTCACATGCTAAGTACTGGAGCATTCAATGCTTTGCTAAAGATTTTAGAGGAACCGCCTGAGCATGTGAAGTTTATCTTTGCGACCACCGAGCCAAATAAAGTTCTTGCCACGATACAGTCTCGTTGCCAGAGATTTGATTTTCGCGCCATTGATGCTGCGGCAATTGCATCGCAGCTTAAGAGGGTTTTGACCAGCGAGGATATTGCATTTGAGGAAGATGCGATTATTTCCCTCTCTAGACTTGCCAATGGCTCCATGCGTGATGCGCTCTCTCTTCTAGACCAAGTTATTTCGGTGGGTAAAGTTCCGATTTCTCTAGAGATTGTTGAGACTGCGCTTGGAGAAGCTAGTAGCGAGAAGATTGCACATCTCGTCGAGTGTATGGGGCAAAATGATGCGGCATTGGTTCTTGCTCAAGTTGATAAACTGCTAAACGAAGGGCTAAGCTGCGTTCAGATTGTTGATGCGTTAATTGATTATATACGCGATCTTATGGTTTTAAAGGCAAGTGGTGATAATAGTAAAATTGTGATTCTAACCCCAGCCCAGCGAGAGAAAGCGGTTGCTGTTGCTAGGAAATTTGACATTGCCGCTCTTGTGTACAATATAACATCGCTCGAAAAGATGCGTTGGACGATTAAAAATGCCGATAACCCAAGAGCTCTTATGGAAGCTGCTATGGTGCGCATGGCACTTAGCGAAAAGTTTATCAATGTTGACCAGCTTATGACCAAGCTATCTACCGGTAACTTTGCGGTAAAAAAAAAATCTCTAGATAGTTCTCATCGAGTAACACATACAAAGACGGCACCAGTATCTAGTAAAAGCAAGACAACCGAGTCCAATGAACAATATAGAGGCTCTTCTATTAGCTGCGCAGATCTCGAAGAGCTCAAGTCTAAATGGTCCGAGATTACTGCCCTGCTTATAGCTCGTGACGGAATTATTGGTACTGCAATACAATCGTCACTGCCGATATATTACGATAAGAAAAGTCTCAAACTTGCATTTGCACCATCAAATGCGATGGGAAAAACACTTTGTGAGTCAGCAGGTCGAGAAGAAAAGCTCTCTTCTATGCTTTCAGGTATTCTTGGTGGGAGTGTGAGAATAAAGTTAGTTGTTCAGGATGTTGAAAATGTTCCGGTAAGAGCCCGTTCGAAGGGAGCCGGTACTAGCAGTAGCGATATTAAAGAGGTTATGGACGATAGTAATGTCAAGATTCTTCTTGATTCTCTGCGTGCAAGAGTGGTAAAAATTGAAGATTGATATTTAATTTGGACAAAATCTTTTCATGAATAACGCCTATACAAAGAGTCTGAACAATCTCATCGAGGAGTTTGCTACATTGCCTGGTATTGGCAATAAGACCGCTGAGAGGCTCGCTTTTTATGTATTAAAAAGTGATGTCGATTCTGCAATGCGGTTGGCCAAGGCTATCAGTGATGTTAAGACGAAAGTTATAGAGTGTAAGAACTGCCATAATCTAAGCGAAAATGAACTCTGCGATATTTGCTTAGACCCAAAGCGAGATAGTAGTGTTATTTGTGTGGTTGAGCAGCCAAAAGATGTGATAAGTCTTGAAAAGACAGGTCTTTGTAGCTGGGTTTACCATGTTCTTGGTGGCCATATTGCACCGCTTGATGGTATTGAACCTGAAGATTTGACCTTAGAGCATCTCATTGAGAGGGTCCAGAGTGGCAATGTTAAAGAGATTGTTATGGCTACAAACCCAACAGTAGAGGGTGATGGAACTGCGCTCTATATTACATCGCTTCTTAGATCTAAAGATGTTAAGTTGACTCGTTTGGCGAGGGGGTTGCCGGCGGGCAGTTCTATTGAATATGCAAGTGGCTCTATTTTAGCTGATGCAATTCTTGGACGCAATGAAATGGAGTAATCGCCTAAGGCGTGAGAATAAAACAAAAGTTAGAATTAAGGAATGAAAATAATGCAAGCTCTAGCAGATGCAGTCATTAAGGGAGACCAAGCGAGTGCAGTTAGTCTTACGAAGGAGGCTATTGACGCAGGAATTGCTCCAGCTAGTATATTGTCGGATGGCCTTGTTGCCGGCATGGGTGTGATTGGAGTTCGTTTTAAAAACAACGAAGTGTACATACCAGAAGTTTTAATCGCTGCTCGTGCGATGAAGGCAGCTATGGAGATTTTAGAGCCAAAACTAATCGAATGTGGCGTAGAGCCTGTCGCGACGGTGATTATTGCAACTGTTGCTGGAGATTTACATGATATTGGCAAAAATCTTGTAGCTATGATGCTAAAGGGAGCAGGCTTTAGAGTAGTCGATCTTGGAGTTAATTGTACGAGTGAAAAATATATAGAGGCTGCAAAAGAGCATAACCCAGATTTGATTGCAATGAGTGCTCTGCTCACAACTACAATGCCAGCTATGGAAGGAATAATACAGGCAATAAAGGAAGAGGGCATTGGTGCTAAGGTTATAATCGGTGGTGCTCCGGTGACTCAGGTCTTCTGCGATAAGATTGGAGCAGACGGCTACTCACCAGATGCGGCAAGTGCAGTAGTCCTCGCCAAGAGCTTGTTGTCGTAGAATAAAGAAAAAGCCTGCGTTGTTAATCGCAGGCTTTTTTTTGATAACAGAAGCTCCCATTTTGAAGGGCATTGATGGAAAAATATTGAACTTATAGCCCCATCATTGCATAATAAAGCTATGGCTTCATTTAAAAATAACTGCATAAAACATCTCCTCCACGATCTGCGCTTTGCGCCGGTCGCTAAAAGGCTTGAAATTGTCAAGGCCGCAGAGCAGTTGCATTCTATCATAGATGAAAATATCGATTATCCTTTCGAGTTTGTTTGTGCCAAGCTTAAAAAATACAATATACGCAAAGATTCTATTGATGAGATACTCGATGGAAAATCACTCGCTTACGATCTTAGATTGTTCATTAAAAAACTTGGTGATGGACTTAGCCAGCCAGTTCAACTTATACCAGAAAAGGTCTATACGGTAGCTCAAATAGCCGAGCAGCTAAATGTTTCTACCAAGACTATTCATCGCTGGAGGCAGCGTGGTCTGATAGTTCATAGTTTAATCTTTGAAGATGGCAAACGCCGGCTTGGTATTACGCAAAGCGCTCTTGATAGATTCTTAAGGGATAATCCTCTATTGCAAGAAAGGGCAACAAAATTCAATCTTTTGAGCGAAGAGGAGAAAAAACGAATTATTGATATGGTGCGTACAATTGCTGCTAAGGGAAATCTAAGCAGGAAGCAGGTTT
Organism: Phycisphaerae bacterium; assembly: GCA_015493385.1. Classification (GTDB taxonomy): domain Bacteria; phylum Planctomycetota; class Phycisphaerae; order Sedimentisphaerales; family Sedimentisphaeraceae; genus S145-28. Next base: position 2,977 of record WGDE01000218.1, on the reverse strand, counting down.
TATTAAGGGTTGCAAAGGAAACATCTCGCGCAGCTGAGACAGTTAGGTACACTGTAATAAAATACGAAAAGGCGCACCCTCAAGAAAACATCTTTGCCAAACCATCGGGAATTGTCTCTCCATCGCAGGCTGCGCATATCTACAAGCAATTTATGGATGGGGTGAGCGTTAGCGAGTTGATGGAAAAGTACCATAGAAGCAAGAGCTCTATTTACAGAATAATAAGTCGGCATCGAGCTTATTTGATAAGGCGCAGAAAGATAGAGTTTATACATAGTAGTGAATTTGATGATCCCGCTAGGTGCCAAGAGATTGCCGGTGAGCCAATAGATATTCCAAGGCTCAAGCAAGAATCTTCAATTATAAATCCTATGGAGTCTCTCACTCAATATCTAGAGGCAATAAAAAAAATTCCCCTGCTTACTAGAGACAAAGAATACAGGCTCTTTAGAAAGTATAATGCGACAAAATATCTGGCTTACAATATTAGGGAAACGATTAACTTTTCCAAGCCGATTGCAAGTAAGGTTCGAGAGGTGCAAGAGTGTCTTATTCAAAGCGACAAACTCAAGAATGCCTTGATAGAATCTAATCTTCGCCTTGTTGTTAGTATTGCAGTTAAACATATGAATCATGGATTTTCATTGTCTGATTTGGTTAGTGAGGGCAACTTTGCACTCATGCGTTCAATTGAAAAGTTTAACTACGAGAAAGGTTTCAGGTTTAGTACTTATGCAAGCCTTGCAATTGCAAAAGATTATGCGAAGATATTACCGACAGAGATTAAAAGACCGGACAAACCAGGTCAAGAGGATTTAAGTGGGTCTATTGAGGATGTTAGGGCAATAGATGCTAGTGATGTTGCTACTTTTGAAAAAGCCAATCAAAGTCTAGAAGTCGCGATGGAGATAAATCTTGATGACCGTGAACGCTACATAATAAGAAATCATTATGGTCTTAATAGCTCGATTGTGCGTAGAGAAGCCAAAGATATTAACTTGATAGCTGAAGATTTAGGCATAACAAAAGAGAAGGTTTTTGAGATAGAAGCTGCGGCACTTAGAAAGCTTCCTGATTATATCTTAGAAACGTTGGAAGTGGATACTCTAAGCAATGCAAATAAAAAGAGCGACAATGTTGTTATTGGTGATGTTGTGGCAATTGAAGAGGCCAATAGGGGGTTGGAAAATGCAATGAGGCTCAACTTGGATGAACGCGAGCGCTATGTCATCAAAAATCATTTTGGTATTAGTGACTCCTTGATACGCAAAAAAGGTAAGAGTATGAAGTCCATAGGTGAAGAACTTGGCATTAGTAAGGAAAGTGTTAGGCAGATTGAATTAAAGGCATTGCAAAAGTTGCGACACATATTAAGTCGTGAAGAATTTGAAATATTTATGAAATGAACTTAATTTAGAGGGTAGCTCTAAAGCGGTAAAGATAAGGAATGATTATGAGTAAGATTGGTTTCGTTGGTTCTGGTAATATGGCAGAGGCTATTGTGAAGGGCCTTATTAGTAAATCTTTGTTTAATAATGGAGATATTTGTGTCAGTGATATTTCTGAGAATCGCCTAGAATATATGAACGATACCTACATGGTTAATACCTATAGTGATAATGCGCAATTAGTTAGTGACTGCGATATTGTAGTGCTCTCAGTAAAACCTCAGGTTATGGGAGATGCTCTTGGCGATATCTCAACCCTCAACCTTGATGATAAGCTTTTCATCTCGATTGCTGCCGGTATACGAATTTCGAAGATTAGCCAGCTCTTAGGCGATATTGCCATTGTTAGAGTTATGCCAAATACTCCTGCTCTAGTGGCCAATGGAGCAACGGGAATATTCGCAAATGAGAAGGCTGAGTCTAAGAGAGAGCAGGTTGAGAAAATATTCTCTGCAATTGGTGATGTTGTCGTTGTTGATGATGAAGATGCGATTGATGCGGTAACCGCTTTGAGTGGTTCGGGGCCAGCTTATTACTTTCTTCTTATGGAGGCAATGGTTAATGCAGGTGTTGATATGGGGCTTGACGAAAAAACTGCAACGACCCTCACTCTCCAGACTGCACTAGGTGCTGCTAAGCTGGCAAAAGAGGCAATTATATCAGGCGATGGTCCGGCAATATTGCGTAAGAGGGTTACTTCCCCCGGAGGAACAACGCAGGCGGCTCTTGAAGTATTGTATGATAATGGTGTTGATGATATCATTGTTGATGCAATCAATAGGGCTAAAATAAGGAGTGTAGAACTCTCAAAATAGTTTCCTGATAGTTTTTGGTGCGGATTAGCTTTGTAGAAAAAGTGTGATTTTCTTGCATGTGATGCTATGGCAGCCTTAAGATTATCTAGGCTGTCATTATTCGTAGTCACAGAATATCTTCAGTTTAGATTGTAATTTAAATATAGCACTAGCGTGGATTTGGCTTACTCTAGATTCTGTAATCTCCAAGACCTCTGCAACTTCCTTCATCGTCAGCTCTTGTTGGTAATAAAGAACGACCACCTGCTTATGACGTTCTGGGAGATCGAGAATCGCCTCTGTAAGTTTTGCCGCTAGTTCCTGTTTATCTAATCGGCTACTTGGCGTATCTTCGCTATCATCTGATATCATATCGCCAAGACCAACGCCATCATCTCCTTGTTTTTGCAGAGAGAGGAAGTTATGGCATCTAGATTTTTCATAGAGCCTGTATAGCTCATCAACCGTAATGCTCATGCTATCTGCAATCTGCTTGTCGCTTGGCAGGTGGCCTAAATCTTCCTCAAGCTGCTGGTACACCTGCGCTAGCTCTTTTAATTTTTTATTCGTTCCGGTTGGGGTAAAAGACCAACTGCGCAGCTCGTCAATTACTGCACCACGCACTCTAATATATGCATAAGTTTTAAAATCTGCATCTCTAAATGGGTCAAAATTGTTTGCCGCTTTAACAAGTCCCACGCAACCTGCGCTAACGAGGTCGTCTTTTGTTAGAGG
>WGDE01000217.1 GCA_015493385.1 Phycisphaerae bacterium | reverse complement strand
CAATATGATTGAGGAGTTTTCTCAAGATGGAACAATGCTAAATATGGCAAAATTGATAACCGATGGTGTTTTTAGAAAGAGTGAATCAACCATACCAGAAATTTCATCTGTTGCATGGTCGTCAACAATCACTGGCAAAAATCCAGGCGAGCATGGAATATTTGGATTTACAGATCTACACAAAAATAGCTACCAACTCAAATTCCCTAACTTCAACGACCTAAAAGAAGAACCTTTCTGGCAGCAATGGGATTGCGAGAGTGTGATTATAAACGTTCCAAGCACCTACCCTTCTCACGATATCAATGGTGTACATATTTCAGGCTTCGTCTCGATAGATATTAATAAAAGTGTATCTCCAGCTTCATTGATACCGACCCTAATGGATATGGACTACCGCTTAGACGTAGACTCATCAAAAGCGCACGAATCAATGGACTTGTTCTTGGAGGATTTAGACAAAACTCTATCGGCAAGGATTGATTGTTACAGACATCTTTGGGCGCAGGGCAATTGGCAATTCTTTATGCTCGTCTTTACTGGCACCGACCGCTTAATGCACTTTCTATACGAAGCCTACGAAGATAAGAGTCACAGATACCACGATAAATTCTTAGAGCACTTTAGAAAAATAGACAGTATCATCGGTGAGATATCAGAAAGAATCTCTGACAAAGATACACTTCTTTTAATGAGCGATCACGGATTTGAAAAATTGGATTACGATGTATATCTAAACCGATTTTTAATAGACGAAAACTTGTTGAGTTTCACCGCAGGTGCTGATCCATCACTCGAAAATATCAGCAATGACACAATAGCATTCGTCATGGACCCGGGCAGAGTGTATATTAACTACTCGGATAAGTATCCATGCGGCTGCGTTGATAGGCGTGATGAGAAGATAATAATCTCTAAATTAAAAACTCTCTTTGGCGGTCTAAGTATTAATAGCAAAAAAGTAATAAGAGATATCTACACAAAAGATGAGATCTTCTTTGGCAATTATACCAAAGACGCTCCAGATATAACTCTAGTAGCAAATGAAGGTTTTAATCTAAAAGCAATGATGAAGACTCCAGGCCTATATTCAAAAGGAATATTTACTGGCAAACATACTCAAGATACTGCATTTTTACTAGCCAAAGGAATATCAAGTGATATCATAGGTGAAAATCCAAAAGTATCTGACGTTAGAAGAATACTTGAATCAACGATGAAATAAAATTATAAACTTAGAAAAGGAATACGAGTATGAAGGCAAAACTTATCGCATCATTACTTGCTGCATTTATTTTATCCGTAGTCAGTGGATGCCAAGAATCAAACAAATCATCCCAAACAGAATCTCAAATGGTTCGGCAATTAAAGATTGAAAAGGCGCAGCTTGTACAAGAATTTCAGGGAAAAGAAGCTGCTCTAAACAAAGAAATTGCTGACCTTAAATCCGAAATCACTAAGAAGAATCTCATCATCAAGAAAAATGAGAATAAAGAGAAGGGAATGGCAGAGGTTGTTTCTAGAATTATGGAACAAATGAAAAATCAGCAGAAAAAAATTGATACTCTAGAAGCCCATATTTCCAAGAACAATCAAGCCCAAGCTACTACGCTACCCGCTAAAATTGAAGCCGAGCCACAGTCAAAACAAAAAGATGATAGCGCTAAAGGCAACGACATTTCTATCAGACTAGAAAAATTGAAACAACTACAAAAGAAAGCGGCTACCCAAGAAAACGGTAAATAAACAATAAAGAGCCTCAGTTACTTATCAGTGCTGGGGCTTTTTTTCTTTTCATCTAAAAGCATAAACGCCTTCAGAACTTTGCCAACTTCATCTAATCTCTTCTGTTCTTGCTCATCGCTACCCTGCTTATCTTTCGATATAGATTCTAATGCTTTTAGCACACTTGATGCTTGCTTTGCCTTTTCTTGGGGTGTTATAATAATTTCTTTCTTTTTGTAGACCGCAGGCTTCTTGTGAACTGCTGGTTTGCTGGTAGCTCTGCCTTTGAGTTTACCATGCACCATATTGACAATTTTCTCAGGCGTCAACTTCTCTTTATTACCCTCGATAGACTCTGACGCTCCAGACACTTTTAGAAGCTGCTTAACCTTACTCTCAGGAATTACCAAGGCAAGCTCTTTAGTTACAGAACCATCTTTTATAGATATTTTATCTTCGTAAATATTTTCTATAACTGTCCTGTTAACAGTCTCACCTTGAAATACCCATTTTTTGCCTGTTCCCGGTAAGTCAATAAAAGCCATACTCATCTGGGGATTTGAAGAATTAACAACCGTCCCAAGCAATTTAAACTTCTTGTAAAGGTTAGTTTTTTTGGCTGGCTTTTTATTGTGCGGAGTTTCTCTAGAAACTTTTTTGTCTGTTTGCACTTCTTCTGGTGGATTTATTCTGTTTGCAAACTTCTTGGCTTGCTTGACCAAAGGATTCTGCCCCGCTGTTGTGTTGCTGTGAGAAATAGTGGTCTTTTCTTTACACCTCTCATATGCACCGGGGGAATCTAATAGATTTTTAATGCTACTATCAGAGGCAAATGAAGAAATGCTAAGATGGACTGCTAGTACAACACTAACGACTAAAATAACATAACTCGATATTTTAAAAGCATTTAACATTTATAAGCCATTTTATAGATATAGATTATTCATAGAAACTCGCAATAGACTTCAACCGTTGCCTCTGGAGATACTCCTAAACCAATTTATCGTCATAATCATTAATTTGGTTAAAAATACATTCTATTATTCCTCGATTAAAATTTCTAGATGATTATCTAAATGCTTGGTTAAAATAAGAACTTATTAAGTAATATTACGATATGTCCGATTACTGTTGATATAAGATAACTCTTGGATATTAAGAATGATA
>WGDE01000216.1 GCA_015493385.1 Phycisphaerae bacterium | reverse complement strand
TCAAAACCTATTATGGATACAATTATGTTTGCTTGGGCAGACTTTTTTGGTGAGCAGATGAATATCGAGATTGACCGTGCTTGTGAAAAGTTGCTTACATCATCACAGAAGAATTTTAATGAACTTCTTTCTAGTGCTATCAAGATCATTGATGTTGATGATGATATGCATAAATCCTTCGAAAAATTATTCACTACATCAGAGGCTGTTCTTAAGGAGCATACTGGTCAGATTAAAGTTGAGATGCAGGAAAAAATTGGCAGTGCCAGAAAGACACTATACCAGCAGATTGAGGGACAAATTGATGCAAATATGCAAAATGCATATAGAGAAGCCGCAGATGAATTTGGTTCTGGCATGAAACAGAGAATGGTAGAAATATTGACGAGACACGCTCATAGTGTAGCCGAGACAATGTTTGAAGATGCAAGGAGAGGTATCTCTGTTGGTATTAGAGAACTCTGCGATTATCTACTTCGCAAGTATGATGAAATGAAGGAAACAGTAGTTAGGCAAAGTGAAATTGCGCAAGGTAACTTAATGATGGATTCAGAAAAACTCAGTCCAGTAGATATAGAAGAGAGAAAACAAAAGCTACAGCAATTTATAACTTTATTGAAAGAGATCTAAGTCTCTACTATTGGAATTGAATGAAAACGACAATAATCGCAGCTACACCCAAAAGAGTTCGACACTAGCACAGCGCAAGCGAATCTCTCCACTCCGACTAAAAACAGTACGGCGCCAGCCGTTTCCATATTCCGCCAAACGCTCTCAACCTTAGCACTCAATGCGTAAGTCAAAGACTTACAGACTCCCTTCATTCATAACCGTCCTATTTGAAAATCAAATCTTTCTAATTTATCCCTATGCGCACTCTAGTCCACCGCAACTCGGTCGTGTTGGTCAAGCATTGCACATATTATCGCACCTCAGGTGAGTTTTTTTATTCAGTGAAGATTAACTATGTCAATTTCCTGTAAATAGCGGTAAATATAGCCGACAAATTACAATAGTAGTTGCAAGTTGTTATGCCCTAATAATTTGCGATTCGAACTAATTTATTGGTTGTCTTAGCACATAAGTTGCTGTTTTCTATGTTGCCAATAGAGCATTAGTAGCTTATCTGCCAAAATGAATTTTTGAAGGTTGCAGTAATCTTTACACATGGGGAATAGAAATGATAAACACTCACAGGACGAAGTTTCGTCTTTCTAATGTGGCATTTGCCGCAGTGCTGATCGCGATTATCACTCAGAGCAGTTTTGCCGGTAATGAACCGAGTAGCACAGATTTATCAAAACTAACTACAGGGCTCAACACTGTGTGGGTTTTGTTGGGGGCTTTTTTGGTGTTTTTCATGCAAGCCGGCTTTGGCATGGTTGAGGCTGGTTTTATTCGCGCTAAAAACACATGCAACATTCTGACTAAAAACTTTCTTGATTTTTGCACCGCTTCACTTGGCTTCTTTTTGGTAGGATACGCATTTATGTTTGGCGATGGAAACTCATTTATTGGCCTCAAGGGGTTTTGCCTTGCCGGCTTGGAACCTACTGCCAGCGGATTACCTCTCTACGCATTCTGGCTTTTTCAAGCGACATTTTGCGGAGCGGCAGCAACCATCGTAGCCGGCGGTATGGCAGAAAGGATGAAGTTTGTTGCCTATATTGTGTACACCCTTATTATCTCTTCTCTGATCTATCCAATAATCGGACATTGGGTTTGGGGTGGCGGCTGGCTCTCGAGCTTTGGCGAAAGCGGCTTCAGAGACTTTGCTGGCTCTGGCGTTGTCCATACTGTCGGTGGAATCGGAGCACTTGTCGGCACAATCATTCTAAAGCCAAGAATGGGCAAATTCGGTGTTGATGGAAAACCAAGACCTCTTGCAGGACACAACATTCCAATTGCTTCACTTGGCGTTTTCATACTTTGGTTTGGCTGGTTTGGCTTTAACGCTGGCTCAACCCTTGGAGTTGGTGACGGTTCCTTGATCGGACGCATCGCCATAAACACTAATCTCGCCGCAGCTGCTGGCGGCATTGCAGCAATGATAACTGTCTGGAAAAGATTTGGTAAGCCCGACCTTTCCGTTGCCATGAACGGCGCATTGGCAGGGCTAGTTTCCGTAACCGCCTCGTGTGCTTTCATTGATCCATGGGCTGGGATAGTAATAGGGTTTTTGGGAGGCTGGCTAGTCGTTCGAGGCGTAGAGGCACTTGATCGCCTATGTATCGACGATCCCGTTGGAGCTTTTCCAGTGCACGGAATAGGAGGAATCTGGGGTTGTCTGGCAGTTGGCGTGTTCGCTAAAGATGGCGGGCTGGTTTACAGCGGCAATGCAGCACTGCTTGGTACTCAGCTTGTCGGGGTCGTCGCAATTGTAACTTTTGTAGCAATTTCCATGTCGATTGTATTCACGCTCATAGATAAGACTATAGGCCTTAGAGTTTCAGAGCAAGAAGAATTGCGCGGGCTTGACATCACCGAACATGGTATGGAATCTTACGGTGGTTTTCAGATTTTTTCTAACAGCTAAAAACAATCTTTCGTTTTAAGGATTTACCTATGAAACTTATTGTTGCATATATTCAGCCGTATAAACTAAATGATGTAAAAGAAGCTCTTGTGAACGAAGGTGTCGCCAAGATGAGTGTTACCAACTCTCTGGGGTGCGGTGCGCAGCAAGGCTATCATGAAAGTTATCGCGGCGTAAAATTCGATGTAAACTTGCTGAAAAAAATTCGTATTGAAGTGGCAGTTTCAGAACCGTTTGTTGAAAAAACCATAGACGCTATCGTAAATAGCGCCAGAACAGGAAACATAGGTGATGGTAAAATCTTCGTGACAGATCTCATTGATTGTATTCGTATCAGAACAGGCGAAAGGGGTAACAACGCAATAGGGTAGTCGTTTCTGAAAAAAAACGCTGAGTTTTTTAACAGATCTTCATTATTTTAACATGCTCAAGTTCTTTACCGAGATATTCTTCTGCATAATGGGTCCGTTCTTTGGAATAATGGTTAATAGTCACTCTGTATACCATCGGCCAGAGAAAGGACTTTTTTTTATTCAATTCTAAAAGTGCGAAAGATATCTCACATTATCAAAAGAATTTGTGATTAGCCCATGCCAAGCAAACCTTGACAAAATTAAATTTTATGCTAGATTTACCGTATGGCAAGACCAAAACGAAATGCTAAAGGTGGATACTACTACCACGTCTACAACCGCTCAAACGCTGGGCTGCGCATATTCAGAAAACAAGATGATTTTCTTGCTTTCGAGGAGATCTTAGCTCAAGCGCAGCAGCGTATAAATGTCGATATATTAGGCTATTGTCTGATGAAGGATCATTGGCATTTATTGCTTCGCCCGCATGAAGATGGCGATCTTTCAGAGTTCATGCGCTGGGTTGGGGTAACTCACGTACTACGGTACCACAATTCCAAAAAAACAAAGAGCTCAGGCCATATTTATCAGGGTCGCTTCAAGAGCTTTCCTGTTCAAGGTGGAAGCACTTTGTTAAACTTACTGCGTTTTATAGAATCGCACCCGATTCGCGCAAATCTTGTTGAGAAAGCGAGAGATTATCCATGGAGCAGCTACGATAGAAGCGCCAATCGAGAGCGAGCAGTAAAGCTCAAACGCTTCCCAGTAAAAATCCCAAAAAACTGGGGCTCGTTGCTACAGAAAAAGATGGACGCTAGCACACAGGATTTGATTCTCAACTCAATAAAGAGAGGCGCACCACTAGGCAAAAACGCCTGGGTAAAAAAAACAGCGATAGATTTAGACCTGCAATCAACGATTAACAAAAGGGGCAGGCCTAGAAAAGATGTCTGAGGACTTTAATTCCCGTATATCGTAATTAATAAATTATCGG
>WGDE01000215.1 GCA_015493385.1 Phycisphaerae bacterium | reverse complement strand
ATCGGAGAGAGAGGACAAAACAGCAAAGGCTCGTTGATGACCAGCTTTACCAGAAAGAGTTAGCTTTTTGGAGGAAAGAATTACGCAGAAGTGATAAAAATCGTAGAGACCATGAGAGTCTTATGCGTGGCAGGGTTGATGAAATGCTTTTAGAATTTAAGAGTTATAGAAGCATTTCTAAGAAGTGTGGTGTAAGTAGTGAATTTGTTGCAAAGCGACAGGCTGTACTTGAAAAAAATGGTAGCTTCGAGACACCTTTATTTGATATGTAGGGTGTTTAATTATTTAATCTAACCAATTGAATCGCTAGGGTTTTGTATGTACGAAAAAAGTCTTCAAGAGAGATATAAATCAACAAACATCTTTACTTTAAGATGCGAAATTGCAGATAAGCCAGGTAAATTATCATCTTTGGTTGCAGTTGTAGCGGATATCAACGCTCAATTAGATAAAATAGAGTCTGTTAGTATTGATCCGTTCAATAAAGTTAGAGATATCACGATTTTTTGCCAAAATCCTCATGATATAAAAACTATAATTCCAAAAATAAATGCGATAGAGGGTTTAAGAGTTATTGATGTTATCGATGAAGTTTTAGACTCTCATCGACGTGGCTCAATTGAGACAAAAAGCAGGATGGCGATTAAAAATCTTACTGATTTACGTAAAGTTTATACTCCTGGCGTGGCATTGGTGTGCGAGAAAATTGTCGAAGAGCCTAACGCTGCTTGGGATTTGACAGGTATATGCGATCGGGTTGCAATAGTCTCAGATGGTACCGCAGTTCTTGGTCTAGGCGATATTGGACCAAGTGCATCGCTTCCGGTAATGGAAGGTAAGGCTGCTATATTTGCAGAGTTTGTGGGTATTAGCGGTGTTCCTATTGTTTTGGATACAAAGGATCCAAGCGAGATTATTAATCATATCTCTTTAATGGCACATACTTTTGGTGCTATACAGCTTGAGGATATTGCGGCACCTGCTTGTTTTGAAATTGAAGAAAAACTTCGGGAGACTCTTGATATCCCGGTGTTCCATGATGATCAACATGCAACAGCAACAGTAGTCCTTGCGGCTCTAATAAACGCCCTAAAGCAGGTTAATAAAAAGGCATCAGAATCTAGGGCTGTAATTATTGGTGCTGGTGCGGCAGGGTATGCAATTACTAAGATCCTCTTAGAGTTTGGACTAAAGGATATCGTTGTTTACGATGCGGGCGGAGCTCTCTACAAAGGTCGCAAAGATATGAATCCATATCTTGAAAAATTGGCAGACATTACTAATAAAGATGGTGTTACTGGCCCACTTGAAGAAGGATTTAAAGGTAGAGACATCTTTATTGGTGTTGCTAGAGCAAATCTCGTCAATAAAGAAATGATTGCAAGTATGGCTGAGGATGCAATTGTTTTTCCTTTAAGCAATCCTGTCGGTGAGATCTCGGTTGAGGATGCATCTGCTGCTGGGGCTAAGATTACTGCCGATGGTAGAACAATCAATAACGCTTTAGCGTTTCCTGGGTTATTTAGAGGAGCTCTTGATGCCCGTGCAAAAGATATAACTGCTAAGATGCAACTTGCCGCTTCAAACACACTTGCTGAATTAGCAATTAACGGAAGGCTTCTGCCGGATATGCTTGATACTGGAGTTCATTCTAGCGTTTCTAAAGCTGTGCAAGCCGCTGCAATAGATTAACAGGTTAATAAAATAGGGTTTAACTTAGTTGCGTTTGGGAATTGAATTCGCCTAACAAGACAGTTACCTTATATAGAAATGAGATAATGTACAATACACAAGACACTATAGTTGCAATAAGTAGTGGCTCATTGCCAGGAGTGCGGCATTTACTACGACTCAGTGGCGAGGAAGCTATAAATGCGGTAGGCACTCTCGTCGATACAGACCTAGATTTTAGTCATCGCTGTGTCGTTAGATGCTTAGTTAATATTGATGGTATGCAGATTGATGCAGTAATATATATATTCCCTCACCGAAATTCGTACACAGGCGATTTACTTGTAGAGTTAAGCGTTTTCTGTTCATTAGCTACTGCGCAGTCAATACTTGAAAATCTAATATCAGAAAAAGTCAGGCTTGCTTCTCCTGGGGAATTTACTGCAAGGGCGTATCTTAATGGTAAAATTGACCTCTCTGGCGCTGAAGCAGTAGCTGAGATAGTTTCTAGCAGTAATAAATTCCAATTAGAAGCTGCGCAGAAACTTCTAGAAGGAAAACTTTCCAGAATTGTTGCTCAAATTGGCGAAGAACTCATAGGTCTAATGAGTTTGTTGGAAGCAGAGTTGGATTTTTGTGAAGAGGAAACTCTATTTATAACTCCTGAGCAGGCAAGTCTTAAGATCGATGCGATATTGAAGTCTCTAAAGTCTCTTATTGATGGTAGTATTAGATACGAAACAATGATTGCGTTGCCTAGCGTTGGTTTTGTTGGAGTGCCGAATTCAGGTAAGAGCTCATTATTAAATGCCCTTAGTGGCGATAATCGAAGTATTGTCTCATCTCAGATTGCCACGACACGTGATATTCTTACGGCGCAGATTAGTCTAGCTGATAGTGATTGCGTTATGTTTGATTGCGCGGGTCTTAGCGTTGGTAATGTAGTAGACATTCTTGATGGAATTGCTCAGCAGGCAGCAATTGAGGCTATAAATTCAGCTACTCTAGCTATTTTCTGTATATCTGTTGACAGCCTAGACTTTCTAGAGGACATGCGTATTCTATCTTTGTTGCGAGTGCAAAATATTTTATATGTTGCAACTAAATGTGACAAGCTCAAACCGTCTGATCTCTCCCAAAAAATATCATTGATGAATGAAATGTTGCCAGGTCCAGTTTTGGTTACTAGCTCTAAAAATGGTATCGGATTAGAATCTTTACGTGAAAATATCAATGATATACTTGTCTCTAGAGGCTTAAAACTTGGCGGAGACGAGCAATTGGCGGTCAATAAAAGGCATAAATTAGCTACTATCTATGCCGTAGAATGTGCACAGAATGCAAGAAAAGAACTATTGGATGCTAACAATGAACTTGCATCCATATACCTTCGAGATGCTTACGAGACTCTTGCTAACTTAGACCAAGACAAGAGTGTGGACGAGCAGATGCTTGAGCGTATATTCTCCGATTTCTGCATAGGTAAATAACTCTTGCGGCACTTTTTTGCACATTCTTAAAGCAAATGCAGAACTAACACTGGGGTGTGATGTAATGTTTAGTGACTTGAATAATTCTAGATTGCAGGGCTTTTATCTTGATTAGATACAGATTAAAGAAAAAACAGAGAGTTGTTTCTAATCGTAGATTTAAAGAGATTTTAGATTGTAGGATGCGTTTTGCCAATGAGTTGCTTACGGTCTTTATTGCACCAAATGACTGTGGGTGGCCTAGGCTTGGAGTTTCCGTTGGTAAGAGATTTGGTAATGCCGTTGAGCGAAATCATTTAAAGCGACTCTTGAGGGAATCTTTTAGGCTTTCACAATATGATATGTTAGATAATTACGATTATCTATTTATGTACAATCATAATCTACTGAAGAAAATGAAACAAGACGGACGGCGACTAAAGGCAACAGTTGTCAAGGCTTCTATGGCCAGACTTATTGTTAAGATAAACAAAAGAGTTGAGGGTAGGGCAAACGAGAAAGCAAGCAAATAGACATTCAGATAAAGGCCTTTTCACGACAGGGAATGCTGCAAGGCAAGCCGGTGTTTCTAGTGGGAGTTTGCAGTACTATATAATGATAGGGCTTGTCGAGCCGACTGAGTTGACAAGTAGCGGTCGTAGACTTTTTGATAATAAAGCCATAGAAAAAATTGCTCTTATAAAAGAGCTTAATAAGTCTGGTTATCCTCTACGGGCCATTAGAGACTTGTTTATTAATGGACATCATTGATTTGGCCCATTGAGTGCAATCGAAAAGGAACCTTCTAATATTGTTGAGTAGACAACTATAATGTCTTGAAATACCTGTACTTGCATGTATAATACCGAAAAGATATTGTTTTTTTTCGGAGCTGGTGTATGTTAGCTAGAATTAATAGTGTTACTCTTTTCGGTATTGATGGTTACATTTGTGAAGTTGAGGTTCATGTAGATAAAGATGCTCAGGAAAGGACTATTATAGTTGGTCTGCCAGATGTGGCAGTTAGAGAGAGTTGCGAACGAGTTAAGAGTGCATTGATAAACTCTGGTTACGATTACCCCAACTCGCAGGTCTTGGTCAATCTAGCCCCAGGAGATCTACGAAAAGAAGGGGCCTCCTTTGATTTGCCTATCGCGCTTGGAATGCTATGTAGCACAAATCAGTTGCAATGTTGTGATCTAAGCAAAGAGATTGCAATTGGTGAACTGGCATTAGATGGTAGGATTAGACCCGTCAACGGAGTTTTAAGTATGACTATGGCTGCGCAGGCGAATGGCTTTAGTCGGATATTTGTACCGCAAGAGAATGCAATGGAAGCTGCTGTCGTTAAGGATATTGAAGTTTTTGGAGTTAGAAATCTTGCCCAAGTGGCATCGATACTCTCTGGACAATTGCCATTCGATCCAGTTCACTTAGACATTCAACAACTTTTCAATGTCGCTTCAAACTACAAAATAGATTTTGCTGATGTTAAGGGGCAAGAAGCAGTTAAGAGAGCTTTACTGATTGCGGCAGCGGGGGGTCATAATGTTTTGATGATAGGGCCACCGGGTTCAGGTAAGACGATGCTTTCAAAACGTGTAGCTACAATTTTACCAAGATTGTCTATTGAGGAATCTCTTGAGACGACTAGAATTTACTCCTCAGTGGGATTGTTAGAAAAGGGAGAGGCGATGGTGGCGACACGTCCATTTCGAAGTCCACATCATTCTGCAAGCGGCCCATCTTTAGTTGGGGGTGGAAGTATTCCAAGACCTGGAGAATTGAGTCTATCTCATCATGGAATTCTCTTTTTGGATGAATTTCCAGAATTTCCACGTACTGTTCTCGAGACGATTCGTCAACCACTCGAAGATGGTAATGTGACAATTGCCAGAACTAAAGGTACTCTAACATTTCCTGCACAATTTATGCTAGTTGCTTCTGCTAATCCATGCAAATGCGGGTATTATGGTTCCAATATTAGAAAATGTAAGTGTTCTCCAAGACAAGTCGAGCAGTATATGGGAAAGATATCAGGTCCATTGTTAGATAGGATTGATTTGCATATTGATGTCCCTGCAGTTGATTACGATAAACTCAGAGATAAGGTGCGAGGTGTATCGTCTCAAGATTTGCTGCGAAGTGTTAATGCGGCAAGAGCTATACAGAAAGAAAGATTTGGTAATGATAATCGTATGACAAATGCATATATGACTCACTCTCAAGTTGAAAAATATTGTGAGCTTGATAGCCAAGGGGAGTCTCTGTTGAAGCAGGCGATGATAGAACTTGCCCTTAGCGCTAGAGCGCATGATAAGATACTCAGAGTTGCTAGGACGATTGCTGATATTGAAGAATGCAAGAATATTGGTGTAGCTCATATAGCCGAGGCCATTGGCTATAGAAAATTAGACCGAAAGTTGTAAAACAGATATTAAAAAAGGAGAGTCTTAATTTTAAGACTCTCCTTTTTTAAGTTTTTAGAACTATTCGCCGTAACAGCGTTCTATTTCTTCTTTTGAAGGCGCTTTCGTTATTAGTGTTGCTATAATTGCAACTAAAATAGATATTGGAAGTGCAACCATAATAGGATCCACAACAGACCAGTTAGGATGTTCTAGAAGAAGAGAGTGTTTGTGGAACAGTGCTTGGCAAAGTCCAAGAGCTCTGGCTTCTTTATCTTTAATGAATAGTAGCCAGAAGGCTGTTGCCACAAATCCTGATAGCATTGAAGCAATTGCTGCTGGTTTTGTCATGCGTTTCCAGAATAAACCTCCAACATACGTTGGTAGGAATGTT
Organism: Phycisphaerae bacterium; assembly: GCA_015493385.1. Lineage (GTDB taxonomy): Bacteria > Planctomycetota > Phycisphaerae > Sedimentisphaerales > Sedimentisphaeraceae > S145-28. The sequence continues at coordinate 2,248 of WGDE01000215.1, read as the reverse complement.
GCAGCACAGAGTCCAAAGAATATAGCAGTTGCTCTAGCGATTATAAAGCCACCCCTTGCATAGAATCCGATCAAGACAGCAATGAAGATACCTACTATAATACCAATCTTTGTGATGCCAATCGTAGCGTCGTGTCTGCCTGTGACTTTTTCCCACACATCGCGGCCGATACTTGTTCCTACTGCGTGGAATTGACTCGATAGAGTACTCATTGCCGCAGAGAGTAGTGTTAACAGAAATACCAAACCAAACCATCTTGGCAATGCACTTGTAATATAGATTGGGATTATGCTTCCTGTGTTGAATGCCCAGTCATCACCTTTTTTAACTAACGCGCGAGTAAAAGCAGTTGCTTTTGGTTTCACAACTATGTTTTTGTCGGCATCAAGTTTAATGATTTCAGCCTTTGGCATTAATATAGAGAAAGGAATTATCTTACCTTTGCCATTGCCTTTACCGTGTCCAGATTCAAGAACTTGAGGTTTGCCATCGCCAACTTTTAAATCGTATCCACTAGCAACAATATTAACATCAGCAATTCCATCGTTGGTTGTATCAATGTGCAATAATTTGCAAGGGACCTTTTTAACCAGATCTCGTTCATTTTTTGCTATAACCCAAGCGAGTTTAGTTTCGCTAATTAGTTTTCCTCTTATTACTTCATGTTTTGCAAAATAGAGATTGCTTAGTGAACCAACAATAAATGCAACACCTGTCATAACAAGAATGAATGCACCGCCAATTGGAACTGCGCGATTAAGCTCTCTCTTTGATTTAACAGTCATAAAACGAACAGCGAGTTGTGGCTGTGCTAAAACACCAATTCCAACTCCAAGTGTTATAGTCGAGATAACTATCCACCATAGATTATACTTAGGTTCGCCCCAGCCAGCTTCAGGCATACTCGTCCATCCTTTAAAGCCTATCTTGCCGAATAAGCTTGGTGCCTTTCCTAGCTCAGTAAGGGCTTCATGTGACGCAGTAACTCCACCTAGCATATTGTACGTCCAAATTAATAGTGCAATCATTCCAAGAAACATAATGCTTCCTTGAAGTGCATCGCTGTACATTACACCTTTTAGGCCACCCATGATTACATACGCTGCAATTAGAACACTAAAAACTAGTAGTGCTACTTGGTAATCTACACCAAATCTCGTTGCGATGAACTCACAACCTCCAATTAATACTGCTGCTGCATATAGCGGTATGAATAAGAAGATTACAATTCCTGAAAATACCTGAATGAAGTTACTGTTGAATCTCCTAGCGATAAGTTCTGGGAATGTATGGGCGTCTAGATGGTGTCCCATTTTGCGTGTTGGGCTACCAAGAAAGACAAAAGATATAAAAATGCCAATAAAAATATTTAGAAATGTCAGCCATAGAAGGCTCATTCCAAACATTCCTGCAACACCACCAAAGCCTACAATAGCACTCGTTGATATAAATGTGGCTCCATAACTAAGTGCCATAATAAATGGGTGAACACCACGTCCTGCAATTAGATAGTCTGTTGATGTCTTAGTCTGTTTGTAACCTAACCAACCGAGGTAAAATGTGACTAGTAGATATGCAAGTACTACTATAATTTCAGGTAATCCCACTGTCTGAGCTAACAACATATTCCTACACTCCTTTTATTAATTGCTTGATTTATCTTTATAATGAGCTGATCTTAGTGGTGTTTTAGAAGTCTTCCTCTACCTTTTTTTCTTCCTCTACCCAATGTAAATCTTCAGATTCAATAGAATCGTCACCTTTATTCCAGGTAAGTGCGCCATACACAATACAGAGAAGTGCACTTATGATACACAGTAAGTAAGCTAAAACCACAGATTTGTCCTCAATCCCAAGCATAATTCAACTCCCTAATCTTTTTTCCAAAGAAACGTCTGTTGTTACTATTTTTAGAAACATAAAGTTAAATACTAGAAGATATTAACGGTCTTGTCAAATATATAAGAAACGTTAATTTATTCATTCCAGAGAAGGTTTGGGATATTAGAGTTCCTGGTTATGGGACGTATTTGTGTAATCTGTTCAAATTAAAATATTTATATGACTAAAAATGACATTCTTTAATAGTTTTATATAGTTCAGGATATTTACTCATAAGAGGCGTGGAAATCGCTATTATCGGTCTCATTGCTCTAGTGAGTGCAATCAAATACAATCAGCAGCCGTTAATTGCACTTAAGATTTATTTAAAAATGAGTATTTAACACAGCTGTGTTAATACCTGTCT
>WGDE01000214.1 GCA_015493385.1 Phycisphaerae bacterium | reverse complement strand
TAACACAAGAGCTTCTTCTAAAGAACGAAAATCTTGTCAGGGTTACTCACCATGCAGATGAGCGTAATGGATTACCTGACGGAGATAATGAACTTTGGGTAACAGATACTAATGGCAATAACGGCCGCTATATCAACATCTCAACTTTCTACAAGAGTATTACAGATCCGACATTCCCAGATCCAACTACTATCTCATTTAATGATGCAACAAGTTTGCAACCATTTGAATTAGATACAACATACAAAGAGATTTGGGCTATCGTTCATATTCCAGACAATGCTCCTGCTGGAACATATACTTCTACTCTTACAATTAAAACTCAGGGCGGAACAGTATTAAGAACGATACCTCTAAACGTAGAAGTCTTACCGTTTGACCTTGCTCCTTCAAGGCTATCTTACGGTCTTTATTATCACGGCAGGCTAATAGCTGATAAGCCAGAGGCTGATATCATACCTCTAAGTTGCCATGAAAAGACAACACCTCAGCAAACTATAGAGCTTCAAGATATGTTTGACCATGGAGTGATGTATCCTGCTGGCTACGAAGATGATGTCCGCGTATTTGATGATGAACTTGCTATCAGAAACGCAATTGGCTTCCCACAGGATAAATATTTCTACTTTGGAGAGAATCACCTTCGTGCAAATTCTGTTTCTAGTGACTTTACACCATTCCAGACCATCTTAGGTAATTATGGTTACGATACCAACGAGATGTATATCTATGGGGTAGAAGAAGCTGGGGCGCAAGCATTAAGGGAATTGATTGATGTTACTAATAATGAGATTCATTCGGTTGGTATCAAGGTTGCGACAGCTGTTTACAAAAATGCGTTAACGGATTCTGAAGGTTCTATTGACGTTGCAATATATTCTGGCGGTACCCATGCACCTGGTATTGAGAGGCAGGTCTACGGCTGGCACAGCATAAACAAGAAGATTTATACTTATGACGACCCTCAAGTTGGAGTTGAGAATCCAGAGGTTTACAGGAGAAACTATGGAATCGCTGCTTATCAAAAAGGTTTCGATGGAGTCATGGATTATGCTTACCAAAAAGAGTATGGTATTACTTGGAACGATTTCGACGCCAAGACAGATGAGCCTACTCACAGAGAAGAAAACTTCACCTACCAAACAACCAACGGTATAGTTGGTACAGTTGAGTGGGAAGGTTTTAGAGCTGCGGTTACCGATATGCGTTACCTAAGCACTCTTCTTGAGATTCGCGATCAAAAAGAAGCTAACGGCGAAGATGTAAGCGATCTTGATGCTTGGATTGCAAATCTTGATACAAGTTCAAATCTAGATAATGCTAGAAGTCAGATTATTGATAAGATTATAGAACTTCAATAGCTCTAACTACATAGCATAATAAAAATAAAAGGGGGATCGCTCATATATGGCGATTCCCTTTTTTCGATACTGGATACTGCTGAACCTATAGCCACTAATGTACGTATGAAAGACATTTTACGTTATCGGCAATATATAAGAAGATTGAAATTTTCCTTATTTAGTGGTATCATTGTCTATGTAGGAAGTGAATTTAATTTGAGAGTGGTCATTGAGTGCAATGGCTATGTTTTGGGAGCATTGTACTGCCTCTGACCTTTACCTTTCTTGGGGAGAAGATTATGTTTAGAGAAAAAGCTTATACAAGTTCTGTGAATGCCATATCGTTTGTTTCGTTTCTTATCTATGTCTCTTTATTCTTGTTGCTATTAGCCTATCCCGTCTGCGCTATGATTACAACGCAAGGAGAGGTTTTTCCAGCAAGCAATCCTGCCGATTGGTCAATGAGTAATTATTGTATTATTGGATATCATGTTGATGGGGCAGTAAGAGTTGATAATGGTAGCGGTGTCGAAGTGTATCAAACGATAATGGCTAACGATGCTGGTACGAGAGGCACTGTAAATATTGATGGTGCCGGTTCCACATGGAATACGCTTAATTTTTTTGTCGGGACCGGAGGCGATGGCTTTCTAAATATCACCGGTGGTGCTAGCGCAACTACTACTAATAATGATATCATTTCCAGTAATGATGGGTCCACTGGTTTGGCAACGGTATCGGGAATTGGTTCAACTTGGACAAGTAGCGCCTCTATCATTATGGGCAATGCAGCTAATTCAGATGGTACACTAAGAGTTTTTAACGGTGCAACCATTAATGTTAGATCGATCTATATCGCTAATATTGCAGGCTCTAGAGGTAGAGTTATTGTTAGCGGGCAGGGCTCATCATTGGTGGTCGGTAAATCGATTAGTACACCGAGAGACATATACATAGGGGCAAGTGGTACCGGAATATTAGACATCTTCAACCACGGACTTGTCAGCGCTGATCGCTACTTGATTATTGATAATGCGGCCAATGGTAATAGTTCCATTTACATGGCATCTGGTGGAATGCTAGCAATCTATGACAGCGGCTGGACAAGCGGAGATGGCCTCTCTGATTTTCTTGAGCTTGTTGGTGGAACCGATGCAATTAACTACTGGGATGGCGTAGCTTGGTCGGATATTACATCGGCTAGCTATGGTAGCGATTACACTCTAGCACATATCAGCGATGGAGGCGATTTGGACGGCTATACTGTCTTGACCGTTAACACGTTCTACCCTGACCCTGATATCAACGAAGATGGCAAGGTTGATTTGGAGGACTTTGCAATTCTAGCAGACCAATGGCAAGTAACGACCTGCGCAGGCCCTAACTGGTGCGACCGAGCTGACATAGATCAATCAGGCGATGTGAGCATTTTGGATTTACAAATTTTGGCTCAACATTGGCTTGAGGGGTAGTTTTAACTGCTATTCGGGAAACTATACGAAATAGATATGGTATAAGCTTGACGCACAAGATTTACAACGTGGAATGGAATTAGAGCAATGGATGCTCTTTTGCGACAATTTCTATGTTACTAGGTTGTTCAACTATATTTGAAAGGGGATTTCGATGGGAAAATTATTATTGGTTATGCTGGTAGGCGTTGCATTTTTAGTCAACGGTTGTTCTACAGTACCAGATACTGCCGAGAGAAAACAGGTTGTAAAAGTTGAAGTTAAGGAAGCTATCCAAATTTTCAAAGATAAAGATCCTACTATTGAGACTTTTTTCAAAAATAGCTATGGCTATGCCGTTTTGCCTAAAGTATTCAAAGGTGGAATCTGGCTTAGTGGTGCAGGCGGACGTGGAGAAGTATTCGAGAAGGGTAAAATGGTTGGCTACTGCAAAATGTCTCAGGCAACTTTAGGTTTCTCTTTCGGTGGCGAATTCTTTAGAGAGATTATTTTCTTTAGAACTAAAGAAGATCTCCAGAAATTTAAAACAGGAGAGTTTGCATTTTCTGCACAAGCAACAGCGGTTGCTATATCTGTAGGCGCTGCAGCCAAGGCAGACTACAAAGATGGAGTTGCAGTATTTGCACTAACAGATGCTGGTTTGATGGTAGACTTTTCTTTGGGAGGTCAGAAGTTTGACTATATCAAGAATAGCTACTAACCAGAGTAGCACAATTAAATAGATTGTAGGGGCTCTTCCTTGTGGAGAGCCCCTTTCTTTTTTTCTTGTGTCTTTTGCGCTTGCCCTATTAGAGTTCTAACTCTAATAGGGTTAAAGCGGTTAGCGATTGTGCTTTATTCTATAAATCATCGCTAGAACCTCTGCGATTGCGACGAAGAGATCTTCTGGTATAACCGCTCCTATATCAACATTTGCGTGAAGATTTCGTGCGAGTGATGGTCTTCGAATGATAGGAACTCCGTTTGCACGGGCAATTTCTTTAATCTTTTCACACATCAAATCGCTACCCTTAGCAACCACAATTGGCGCAGCCATAGTTTTGCTGTCGTATTTAACCGCGACTGCATAATGTATTGGGTTTACGATTATTACATTAGCATCTGGCACATCCTGTAGCATACGCCGTGAGGCTAGCTGAAATTGTAGTTGACGTATTCTTGATTTAATCTCAGGCGAGCCGTCTTGGCTTTTGCGTTCCTCTTTAACCTCTTGCTTGGTCATCTTCATATTCTTGTTGTACTTCCACTTTTGGTATGTCGCCTCAGCAATAGCAATCACAAGCAAAGCAATGCAGATACGAATCAATGCGCCAAGAACGAAGCTAGAGATTACTTGAACAAGATTTGCCGGTTCCACCCATTGGTATGTAGCAAGCTCGTCCATTCTTGAGCTGATATAGAAGGCTACGATAATGCCAATAACTATCATCTTTGCAACTGATGATACTAGCTTAACAATGGAGTTCATTGAGAACAGGCGTTTGATTCCGTTTGGGATTGAGAGCTCTTCTGTTTTGAATTTTAATGGTTTAAGAGTGAATGTTATTCCGCTAATAATCATTGTTGCAATAATGCCGCCGAGCATAATCGCTACCATAAACGGTAGTGACATCCAAATCATATCAACGCATCGCTGTGTGAAGAACTCGATAAAAGCGTCCCCATCGTGGAGATAGTCAACTTTGCAAGAGAGACCTTCTCTAATCAAGTCGCTAAACCAAGCGATGAGTTTTGGACCTGTGAAGACGCTCACAGCAACCAGAGCAATCAAGCCTACAGCTGCAGGAAGTTCCTGACTTTGCGCAACACGACCTTCCTCACGCGCTTTCTGGATACGCTTTGGGGTTGCGTCTTCGGTCTTTTCGCCAGCAGGCTTATCCGGCATTTATTTTTCCCAGTAAAAAAGGTTAAGTTTATTTATCAAAGCGGTATTATCTCTTGCATATACTGCATCAATTCTTTAACGAACCCCTGTGTGTATGGCACAAATACTGCCGCCATGGTAAGCCCGACTGCAACTCTCACAGGCATAGATAAGAATAAGATATTCATCTCTGGTGCAATTCGAGCGAAAATGGCAAGCACAATCAACATAAATATGAACGCAGCCATAATCGGCGCACTTAGTTTGAGCGCGGCGGTTAGCATTACAGTTCCAGAGGTGACAACTCCTTGCAAGAGAGTGTCTATAGTTGGGATTTGACCAAGCGGAAAATTGTCATAACTGTTAGAGATAATCATCAATAATCCATGATGACCATGCGCAGCTAGAAACATAAGTATAAAACAAAGCTCAATCATCATACTCATCGGCTGGCTTTGCTCGCCTGAGATTGGGTCGAATATTTGAGACATATTCAAACCCATCTGAGTCTCGGCAATCCTGCCAAACATTCTGACAGTTGCAAAGAGAATGTTTGCGATAAGCCCAAGCGCCATTCCGTAAATCACCTCGTTTATGAGCGTTATCGCCGCTAGGGTTGCGCTGAGTTGGTAATCGCTACTAACAGGCTTCATCTGCATCGCAATGAACGCAGAGAAAAACATTGCAAGGGCGATCTTCACTCTAGCAGGCAATCCCTGCCAGCTAAATATTGGCCCAATAGCAAAAAAGGCCGATACCCTTGTCAAGACCATAACGAAAGCTAATAATTGTCCGGTTACTAAATCCATACTAATATATCAATGTCCATACATTTGTATTTGGTTAAAAATCTCGACGGTAAACTTCATCAGCAATTGAAGCATCCAGTTGCCAAAGAATAATCCTGTAGCCCCAACCGCAACTAGCTTTGGAACAGTCGAGAGCGTCATATCTTTAATAGATGTTACAGCCTGAACTAGAGAGACAACGATACCAACAATTAAACAGACCGCTAAAATCGGAGCGCTCACAAGCAGGGCAGTTTCCAATGTGTGTCGCCCCAGATATAAAACAAATGTTTCGTCAAACATAACATTAACCTCAAACTATAGAGATATTTCTTTAATGAAAACTCAAACTCAAGCTCTTTGCCAGCAATCCCCAGCCGTCTACCAATATAAACAGAATCAACTTAAACGGAAGAGATATCATCACAGGAGGTAGCATCATCATACCAGCACTCAAGAGAATTCCAGCAATCACAAGGTCTATAAGTAAAAACGGAATAAAGAGCAAGCAACCAATCTCGAATGCCGTTCTAAACTCGCTGATAATAAACGAAGGGGTTATTATTTCTAGCCCAAGGTCGATAGGTTTCTCTGGTGGTTCGGTTTTGCTCATCTTCATAAACAGTTTGATATCGTCAGTTCTAGTCTGACGCAGCATAAACTCTTTCATATGCAACGATGATTTCTCTAACGCTTGATTAAAATCAATCTCTTGGGCTAGATACGGTGCAATAGAGTCTGTGTTGATTTGTTTGAATGTTGGAGCCATCGTAAAGATAGTTAAAAAGAGAGCAAGCCCGACAATCGCCATATTTGGGGGTATCGTTTGAGTTCCAAGAGCGCGGCGCACAAAACTTAAAACAATGACAATTCGCGTAAACGATGTCATCATTATCAAAAGACTTGGAATAATAGCCAACGCAGCAAATACGATTACAAGCTTTATAGAACCACTCCACTGTGTGGTTTCCTTATCCATATTTTCTGGGCTAGTTGCCTTGTCTATGACCTTTAGTATGTTGCCTATGCTAGGAAGGTTGCCCTGCGTTGGAGTCGCTTCGTCGGCGGCGGTTGCTGGCAATACAAAGCTTGCTAAGAATAAGACAACGATGAAGAGTTTCATTGGTATTTTCACGTTAATTCTCACCTAATTTACTTATCATTGATATGTTGTTATTGGTTGAGCCGATTAGAAATTTTCCCTCATCTGGGACTTCTATGATGTGGAGATTTTTGCCCGGACCAAGCCTAGTCGTTTCTTTGATTACAATAGAAGCAGAAGAACTAGCAGATATCTTCGGCAAGAGTTTCTTGCTAAGCCCATACGCAATAGAGCCAAGAACAAACACCATTAACACCGAGATTAGAAGTTGCTTAGCATACCCCTCATCGTTTCTAGTGTCGTAACCGACTGGTTTGAGAGTGTTCACAAGAGAGTTGTCGCTCTTTTGCGATGGTTTGGAATCGCTTGATAATTTAGCTTCGGCGGCAAAGAGAGTGTTTGCGCACAAAATAACCGCAGCTACTATTATAACTGTAAGAGTTTTATACTTATTCATCTTGTATTTTGCCCAATATTAACATTAGAACTTGTTAATGCATTAGATGCAATTTCCGTGCCGCAAGTTAGTGAGCATATATTTATCTCAAGAGTATGAAGTAGTGGGAACGCGGAGCCCCAGCTCGTAAAACGTTCAATGTAGTCTTTAACTGCCAGGTATAATTTGATGCTACAAACATTTTAACGCAACCGGTGCAGGTGAGGGCTAGGCTTGATTTCATTAAAAGACATAAAAGCATTTGGTTCTAAAGTAAACCAAGTTGTTCTAATCCGTTTCGTTTGCGTCTCTCGCGCCTTTTGCGTTAAAGTAGTTGAAGTTATTTTAAATCTGCTTGATAACTCACGCAGGAGATGAGATGATATCTCATGAGATTGGATACTTAGTGTTTTTTCTGCCTTTCAAGGATTTCACTATGATTGAAGATTTAATTCTAGAAAACCAGAGCGTTCGCCGTTTTTCTCAAGAAGCTTTGATATCGAGAGAAACGCTTGAGTGGTTGGTTTCTCTGGCAAGATTGTCGGCGTCTGGCGCAAATTTACAGCCATTAAAATAC
>WGDE01000213.1 GCA_015493385.1 Phycisphaerae bacterium | reverse complement strand
GGCTGCATGCGTTTTTTTGTTAATTAATTCGTCGCTTTCGCCAATAACATGTCTTCTCTCTGAATGCCCAGTCAGTACATATTTTACTTTAAGATCGTTGAGCATTTCAGCACTAATCTCACCTGTAAAGGCACCGTTTCCTTCAAAAAAGATATCCTGAGCGCCAATTGCAAGCTTGCTATCACTGCCCACAGCATCAATAACAGACTGTAGGTAAACAAATGGTGGGCAGGCCGCCACAGATACATTATCAATACCATTAACAGCTTGAGCAACACCAGTTGCTAATTCAACAGCGCTTTTGCTGTTAGTGTTCATCTTCCAATTTGCCGCTATGAAAGGTTTTCTCATAACTATCTCCATTAAAAACTTCTAATTAATGTTCATATTTCTAGGGAAACTACCTAATATGGAAAGTTGTAGGCAGTGTTCTTTAACCTCTTGCATCGCTTCAATTAAATTATCATCTCTCCTGTGGCCAGAAACATCAACAAAGAAATAATATTCCCATTGTCGCTTCTTGCTTGGTCGAGACTCAATAGTAGATAAATTTAAGCCGTGCCTCTTGAATATCTCCAGTACATCTACAAGGGCTCCCGCCTTGTGTGCCGTGCTAAACAGCAGGGCGGTCTTGTCGTCACCGCTAGGGCGAGTATCTTCCTTACTTATTACTAGAAAACGAGTTACATTATTAGGCACATCTTCTATACTAGCACAGACTGTATTTAAACCGTAGAGTTCTGCCGCAATTTTAGATCCAATTGCCGCCGCATTTCTTTCTTTAGACGCTAGCTGTGCTGCCCTTGCTGTCGAGGCTGCTGCAATCGTTTTAGCATCCTTAAATGTAGAGCTCAACCACTTGCGACATTGCGCAAACACCTCTGGCTTAGAGTAGATGTTCTCAATCTCTTCAAGCTTGCAGTTGGCCAGTAGGTTTTGGTGTATAGACATGTACATCTCTGCGCATATCATAACATCAGAATCCACAAAGGCATCGAGCGTCTCTACGACACCGCCTCCACAGGAGTTCTCAACTGGCACAACCCCCAAATCACAGTGGCCCTTACTGACTTCATCGAAAATGCTACGAATATCTGTAACTGCTTCATAGTCAACGCTTTGCCCAAACTTTGTTGTTGCAGCTGCATGGGTAAAACTACCGCTTGGCCCAAGATATGCGATACGCAATGGTCTTTCCAAGAAGAAAGAGCCGCTCATAAGTTCACGCCATATTGCCTTAAAAGTTCTGTTTGGCAGGGGGCCTTTATTTAGGTGGCATATTTTTTCAAATACAACCTTTTCGCGATCTGGTGCATAAATTGGCGCTACGCCTGTATTTTTTTTACACTTGCCAACCTCAACCACAACTTGCGCACGCCTATTGATAAGCTCTACAAGCTCTTTGTCTATCTGATCAATTTGTTGTCTCAATTCTTCAAGCATTGCTGTACCCCAAAAACGCAATTCTAAGCGTTTTATCGCCACTTACCAACTAAAAAGGGTCCGCCGGCGCAAAGCGGTCCACAAAATCTAATACTTATAACGAAATTCTCTAGCATAGTCAATAAAAATGCTCTAAGTATCTATTAAATTGAGCTTTATACAAACTAAAGGAAGTATTTTAAAAAGACCCGTTAATCAAAATCGACCTTAAAAACTATAACCTTTGATTTAGTTATCGATGTTGCTATAATACCACGTTGATTTCATTATTTATATAAATTAAAGAGGTATAACTCGTGGCACTACCATCAGTTGCGATCGTCGGTCGCCCAAATGTAGGTAAAAGTTCTCTGCTAAATGCAATAGCTGGCTCTATGATTAGTATCGTTGAGCCCACTGCCGGCGTTACGCGCGACCGAGTAAGCGTTCTTGTACACCACCAAGATCGATATTTAGAGCTGCTAGATACCGGTGGCTATGGGATTGTTGACGCGGATAAGCTCAGCGACCATATTGAAGGGCAGATCCAAAAAGCAATCGAAGGGGCAGATTTAATCCTATTTCTCGTCGATATAAGGGAAGGTGTAACCCATCTTGACCAAACAATCGCTAGGCTCCTTCGTAAGCACAACCCAAATGTTATGCTTATTGCCAATAAAGCAGACAATGCTGCTTTATTTCCAAAAGCAGGAGAGTTTACTAAGCTTGGCTTTGGTGATGCATTTTGTATTTCAGCGGCAAACCACCTAAATAAAAGGGACATGATGGACGCCGTGTTAGAGAGATTAGATCATTTACCTAACGATAAACCTAAAAATATTGTGATGAAGTTCGCGCTAGTTGGCAAAAGAAATGCCGGAAAGAGTAGTTTCACAAATGCAATTGTAGGCCAAGACCGTATGATTGTCAGTGAAGTTGCTGGAACAACCAGAGATGCTGTAGATGTTAGGTTTGAGCGAGATGGACAAACTTTCATTGCGATAGATACCGCAGGTTTGCGCAAGAAAAGTCAAATCAATAAGGATAATATAGAGTTTTACAGCTACACAAGGGCAACAAAGTCTGTGCGCAGAGCAGATGTCGTACTATTCATGATAGACGCCACGCTACCAATTTCTCAGGTCGACAAAAAATTGGCCAGATTTATTAGCGACGAATATAAACCATGCATTCTTGTTGTAAACAAATGGGATCTGGCAATGGAAAGAGCTGACACAGAAGAATATGCCGAATATCTCGATAGAGTCTTGCCCGGCCTGCGCTATGCCCCGATAGCATTTACAACTGCCACAGACGGTAAGAATGTTCAGAGCGTGCTTGATTTGACAACCGAATTATTTAAACAAAGCACATTTGAGATCCCAACCCCTAAACTGAACAAGGCTGTAGAAATTATCAGTGAGGCAAGGATTGGCGTAAAAAGATCTAAAAGTGGCTTTCCAAAAATATATTATGGCGTACAAGTTGCAACTGGACCAATAACGCTGCTATTGTTTGTTAATAATCCAAATAGTTTTGATGAGACATATCAACGCTACATAATAAATCGCCTACGTGAATTGTTGCCAATCGGTGAGGTTCCAATACGCCTACTATTTAGAAAAAATAGGGGTGAAAAGAGTTCCAGCAATTCTTAAAAATAACTCAATAACTAGATGTTGCGTAACGATCTCAGGAGGTCCTTTTGGAAATATTTTTGTTATTGTTCGGCTCTATGGCAGCCTATATTTTAGCCTACCATACATATGGGAAATTTCTCTCAAGGAAGATTTTCTCAATTAGTGACAAAAACCCTGTTCCCAGCATTGAAAAACAGGATGGTATAGATTTTGTGCCGACAAAGAAGGGGATTATATTTGGGCACCATTACACATCGATTGCGGGGACAGGTCCAATCGTTGGTCCAGCAATTGGAATTATATGGGGTTGGCTTCCCGCTTTACTTTGGGTCCTACTTGGTAGTATTTTTATGGGCGCCGTTCACGATTTTGGCTCGCTTGTAATATCTCTTAGAAATGATGGGAAAAGTGTCTCAGAAATTGCTGGGAAATATATTAATCCTAGAGTTAGATTTATATTCTTCTGTGTTGTATTTCTGACTTTGCTTATTGTTATTGCTATTTTTGGTGTTGTTATCGCCGCAGTTTTCTCTGCGTTTCCATCTTCAGTGATACCAGTTTGGCTTCAAATACCAATCTCTATCGTTCTTGGTCGGGCAATCTATATTAAGAAGAAAAATGTACTTATCTCAACTATAGTTGCAACCATTACAATGTATCTTACAATAATTCTTGGCAGCAAGATACCGTTTGTAATGCCAGAAATTTTATCAATACCGCCTATTGGTGTTTGGGTGGCAATTTTACTCGTATACGCTTGGATTGCCTCCACTCTATCGGTGACCACACTCTTGCAACCAAGAGATTACATAAATGCTTGGCAGTTATTTATTGCAATGGGATTAATTGTCGTTGGCATTATAGTCTCTACCCTTACCGGTGCTTTAGAGTTAGTTGCACCTGCAATTAATCACAATCTCCCTCCAGAGACGCCTTCGATATGGCCATACATGTTTGTGTTGATAGCCTGCGGTGCAATCAGCGGTTTTCACTCACTAGTTGCCTCAGGAACAAGCCCCAAACAGCTGGAAAAGGAATCTGATGCGCTATTTATTGGATACGGATCGATGCTTCTTGAGAGCTTTTTAGCAATGTTGGTAATCATATGTGTTGGTGCAGGAATTGGGATATCACTTCATGCAGACTCAAAGATATTAACCGGAGTTGCGGCATGGCAATATCAATATGCCCATTATTTTGGCAATCAACCACTCTCCCATAAGCTCGCACCGGTTGTTGTTGGCGCAGCAAACATGATGAAGTCTTTTGGTGTTCCGTTTGCGATAGGAACAACCCTCATGGGCGTCTTTATTGCTTCTTTTGCAAGTACCACATTGGATACAGCTGTAAGATTACAAAGATATGTCGTCGGAGAGGTTGCCGGCGATTTAGGTTTAACAAAACTAACGAATCGTTGGAGCGCAACGACATTGGCCGTTTTAAGCGCCGCAGCTCTTGCATTTGCAACCGGAGCAAGTGGTGTTGGAGCACTCAAACTTTGGCCACTGTTTGGAAGCGCCAATCAGTTGCTCGCCGCACTAGCCTTGTTGGTAATATCCTTGTACCTCAAACAAAAAAGCAAGAAAAAATATTTAGTCGCTATGGTGCCTTGTTTGTTTATGCTTGTTGTAACGGGCTGGGCAATTATCCAAAATCAAATAAGCTTCACAACAAAACAAAACTTTTTATTGATGGCCATCAATGGATTAATTCTGCTTTTAACAATGTGGATGCTAATTGAATCCTTAGTTGTGTTTCTAAAAAGATAATATCCATACTATTAATTGGCTATGGGAATAAGCCTGAAGCTGATTGTCGGGGCAGAAATTTTTGTAGCGTCAATTTGGTCTGATCTAATATCGTCTTTAGAGAAATTGTAACGAAGACTTCGGGTTATGAGCTTCCCTTGCCCATTAGCACCGCTAGCCTCATCTCCTGGAAGGATGTCTAATAGCATATGATATCTCTGCGCCTTAAAGGCTGCGCTTGCCTGAGCCGTCGCACGGTATTCAATTACTTTTGGGGCGTCAACTATTTCTATTTTGTATTTGTTTAGCATTTCAACATTAAAAACAAACCCTATAATCGGGCCAGATATAGCATCGCGGCTTTTCTGTTGTGCCACCGGTGGTATTTTAATTGACACCGTCTCTTGTGCGTAGCGGAAACGTCTAGGGTCTAGCTCTACATATGGTTTTAGTTTGATACTACTTTTTCTAGCTTCTTCGATTTGGGCAGAAGTTAATTTCACGTATGCCCTAAGCTTGTCGCCCGCCCAGATATCTTTAACCAACATTTCTATAATTGCAGGGGTTGTCTTTGCTTGATCTATTAAGTTTGTGTCTGCATCAACACAAACAACCTTAAGTTGTTTTTTAACCAATTTTTCAACCCGGACATTTATCGCCTTGGGGGTTACAGAGGTGACTTCCAAACCAAGCTTAAGAATTGTAGGGTCGTTTCTAACGTAGTCAATTATTGGAACACTCATAACAGTATTGACTAGCTCGTTATCTTGAGTTATCTCCGGGGTAAATGCCACTTCTAGAGGAAGCCATTGTCTTTTGAACTCTTCCACTTTTGCCCTAGACCCCTTAATGTTAATAGTTATAGGGACAGAAGAATTTCTTGGCTCTAGACCGGGTCTTGTTTCTAAGCCAACCCAAAGATCCCTGCTTATTGCGTTGGAAACAACTATAGAAGCAACCTGATCGTTAAGCTCAACCTCTCCTGATATGTCAGCCCATACCCATATCAACACAGTTAGAAGAATGATTAGCAGAAGTTTTTTTATTTTTGCAATCATATATTACGCCTTGCGTTTCTTTTGTCCGTGCTTTTTGTCTCTAGAAACCCAAAAACGCCGGACAAATGTCAGCTCTTCCTGCGCAAAAGTTAGGCGTTTTCTAATTTCTGAATCAGATATATTGCGAATTAAATTGCCATCGACTGCCATTGATACCACCCCAGTCTCTTCACTTACGACGAGAGCTATAGCGTCTGACGAACCGGTAATTCCTATTGCTGCTCTGTGTCTAGAGCCGAGTTGAAGGGTGTCTACCGAACCTCCTTCGGCCAAGGGAAGTTGTACACTAGCTGCAACAATTCTATCCGCACGAATTACCACTGCCATATCATGCAGTGGCGTACCGTTATAAAAGATCGTTTCGAGTAAATCGGCTGTTACTTTAGAGTCTATTTTGGATCCGGTCTCAATGAATTCTCCAAGTGCAATTTGCTGCTCTACAACTATAATTGCACCTGTTTTAGTTTTGGCCATGTGCCGTATTGCTGTGATAAGTTCCTCTATCGTCCTAGAGAGCTGTTGAGAAGAACCAAGAATAATATTACCCTGACCGATGCGCATCAGGGCCCGTCTAATTTCAGGTTGAAACGCCGCAACCGCAACGACCAATAATGCGATTAAGAAACCTCGATAAAGATACTCAATTCTTTCAAATCCAAAGCGTTCAACAACAAAATTGAGGATGAGCACTCCAGAAATTAAGACAAGAAAGACTCCACGAAATAGCCTTTCTCCTCGCGTTCCTTCGAGAAAATTAACCGCCCAACTAACGACAATTCCTATAAGAAATAGCTCAACTGCCACCTTGATAGGATTATAAGTCGCTACTCTTTGGAAATAGAATATAATTGGGTCTAGGTTCATAGAGAACTATTCCTACAGGCAACCTTGTGGTATGAAACAACAACTTCTACATATTTGCACCAATGATGTATTATCTGCTGTACATAATAGTGTTTCTGTTGGGGCGGTCACTATAAAAGACTGTACGGCTAAGATCGTCCGCAGTCTGTTTCTGACCTGTCTCAAGAACACGATAAGTCTTTCTGTTGTTTTCGCTTACCGTAGTACCCTGACCGGCACAACCAGTAGCTATTAAAGAAACAACAACGCCTAGACAAAACAGTAAAAGAACTGACTTTTTCATATTAACCTCAAAAGTTATATTTTGCTTATTTTAAAAATCTATAACTACCTATCTAAGCAGCAGTTGCATGTTAGGTAGAGTTTTTTTGCGTCTGCCTATTTTAGAGTTAAATCAATACAAACGCCACAGGATGTTAACATTGCATCTGTGATATGTCAAATAAAAACAATTGTGGCTAGAAAGGTAATTATTACTACAATGCGCAAACGATATGTCGCGTATATTTTTTAACACAAACTCTTATTATTTGAACAATAAGATAGTATAATACCTAGCTAATTTGTTTTCGTGATTATTTTGAACCCGAGAGTATATAATGCCATTAGTTACAATAAAAAACCTTCATAAGTCGTTTGGCTGCGATCACTTATTTGTTGATTTATCTTTGAAGATTTACCGAAATGAAAAGATTGGTCTGATAGGCACAAACGGATGTGGTAAAACAACATTATTTAAGATCTTGTTGTTGCAAGAGGGCATCGATGCTGGTGAAATAATCCAAAGAAAAGATGTTACAATAGGGTATTTACCCCAAGAACCTGTTTTTTCTGGTGATAACACTGTTTTGCAAGAAATGCATGCCACCCAAGAGCACGTTAAGAGGTTACAGTCAAGGATAGAAAAAATCTCCCACGATCTTGCGCAACTTGAGGGAAAGCAACTTTCTGAGGCTATGCATGAATACGATAGGCTCTATTTTGAGTTTGAACTTGCTGGTGGATACCAATATGAAAATAGAATAAAAACTATTCTTGCCGGTGTAGGTATAACAGAAGAACACTACGATATGCCAACTAGTAATTTAAGCGGAGGGCAACTCTCGCGTCTTGGCTTAGCGCAGGTCCTTATTAGCGGTTGCGATCTGTTACTACTTGATGAACCAACAAACCATCTAGATTTATCCGCTATAGAATGGCTAGAAAGGTTCCTTAGAAGCTATAAAGGGGCTGCTGTAATTATCAGTCACGATCGGTATTTACTAGACTCTCTCGCTGTAAAGATTGTAGAACTAAGCGAGCAACGCGCATTCACTTGGAAAGGAAATTATTCTAACTTCCTCAGTCAAAAGCAGTTATATCTACAAAATAGAGAAAGTGAATTAGCCAAACGTAAGCAGTTCCTTAAAAAAGAAACAGATTTTATAGATAGAAACAGAAACGATGTTGGTATGAGCAAGGTGGCACGGGGAAGAGCAAAGCGATTAAATAAACTATTAGGGGAAAACCCTGATTTTCTCGGCAAATCTACAAAACAGAGAAGTTTAAAATTTCAATTTAAGAAAACAACTTCCCTAAGTCACAATGTCCTAAAATGCCGCAACCTCAGTAAGGTTTATAACGGTATAACACTTTTTAAAGGCCTAGATTTTGAACTTGTACAGGGCGATAAACTCTGCATTACTGGGCCAAATGGGACGGGGAAAAGTACTCTTTTAAAAATAGCTTTGGGTATAGTTCCTCCAACCACGGGCAGTATTAAGATGGCAAAAACTTTAAAGGTGGCCTATTTAGACCAAAAAGCAGAAGAGTTGGTTGCCACAAATTCAGTTATAGAAGAACTCAATCGCGTGTGTCCTAATATGCTGCATGGTGAGCTAAGAAATAAACTAGGCGCATTCCTATTTAATGGCGACGATGTCTTTAAAAGAATAGAAAATCTATCTGGTGGAGAGCAAAATAGGCTTATGCTTTGCAAGCTCGTTTTGAGCGAACCAGATGTTCTCATTTTAGATGAACCAACTAACCACCTAGATATTCAAAGTAAAGAGGCTCTAGAAAATGCTTTGTCCAATTTCCAAGGAAGCGTTATTGCTGTAAGCCACGATCGTTTTTTCATTAACAGTGTTGCTCAGAAATTACTCATTATTGGCTCAGATAAATACGGTAAAAAGCAAATGGGGGCATATGAATTTGTCGAGGCGAACAAATCGCCCTACAGCCACTATTCAGAATTACTCTCTCAACGAAACGGTGCGTTGCTAGAAAAAAAACAAAATGTTGCTAGTAAAAAGACGCAAAAAAACAGCACGAATAGCCTGCGTAAAAAAGCTCCGGCCGCAATCAAGCACCTAAATAAATACCGCATCGAGCAGTTAGAAGAAATGATAATGCACACAGAAGAGAATATCGCAGAGCTAAAATCTAGATTTGGCCTTGAAGAATACTATAAAGATCATGAAAAAATGCAATCTCTCCAGAAAAATGTGGAAAAATCAGAAGAAGAACTCGCTCTGCTTTATATGGCTTACGAATACAAATTAAGCTGATATTCAGCCTTACAATACTAAAACTACGGTTTTATGCTGTTGTTAATTATGTGCATAACCTGTTAAATGGCTGTCACAGCTTTCAGAGATTTCACAGCAATAAAGGCTGATATCAGTGCTGCTAGATGGGATTTGTTAGTAATAAGGGAAAATACACCAACGCTACCAACAGTTTTTGCACAATTTGATTTTTAAATAAACTCTCATAACCCTCTTGAGTAGAGGCATTTGTACAATCAATGCTTTAGC
>WGDE01000212.1 GCA_015493385.1 Phycisphaerae bacterium | reverse complement strand
TTTGTTAGCTATTGTGGGATGTGGTAGTTCGTATCACAATCCGAATCATAGTTTTAATGCAAATGTGCCTATGGAGATTAAGACGAAGATAACTCGACCAAGCCTATTTACACGCAAACAAGATGCTTACGGCTATGGAACTTATCCTGAGCGATTTATGCTAGGGCTTTCTTATCTATCCGATAGTTCAAAAGATCTCTCGCACAGGGGGTTGATTAATTCTCTCTCGTACGAGAGGGACTACTCGTCTTATTTTAGAAATTATCTTTGCAATAAAATTGTCGAAGCTAGGAGTCAGTTCAAGAACTTAGCAGAGCCAATCGAAAGGTATACTCTTAATATAGAACTTGATTATGGTCTCTCAAAACAGAGTGGGATGCCGGAGGCTAAACTCTCTGGAATACTTATGCGCAAGCCTGATTATGTAGTAATCTGGCAAAATCATTTAACCTATCAAACAGAATCTGATTATGCAGTTGGTAACTTTAAAAACGATGATGAATTGCGATATTTCTGGCAGAGTCATTCAGATGAGCTTGCGCAGCTATTAAAAGAAGCCAACATTGGTCTTGCCCAGATGTTAGCAAATGAGCTTTTGGATAAAAAGAGCTATTCAAAGAAACAGAAATCCACACTTCTGAGGATGAAATCAGGTGAGATTATCAGGGCAAGTATTGTTTCTGTTATCGATGATAGGATTATTATCAGATCGCAAGATGGCTCTCTAGTTAATATGCCAAGAGATTCTATATATTCCCGCCTGAAACCCGTGTTTAGCCTCTTCCGCAGGCCCAGATAGTAACGTCATAGGCGCAGCTAGAGTTTGATATTTATACCCAATCCTTCGCCGAATTGAGAATTAGAATTGCTGCGCTTTGATTCTCTGTTCTTTGGAATTTTATTTTGCCTTGGTTTATTGTTAGATTTTGGCGAGTCTTTTCTCACTTTAGAAACTTCTTCTAACGGGTTAGTCTTCATGCTCAATGCAATTCTCTTGCGGTTGATATCGACCTCAGTAACGGTGACGTTAACTTTTTGATGCACCTTAACTATATCGGCTGGGTCTTTAACGTAGCCGTCGCTGATTTGGCTTATATGTACAAGCCCATCTTGGTGAACTCCAACGTCAACGAAAGCTCCAAATGCTGTGATATTCGTTACAATACCGGGTAATTTCATGCCGACTTCAAGGTCACTCATATCGTTTACTTGTTCGCTAAAACTAAACGATTCGAATTTCTCTCGTGGATCTCTTCCAGGCTTTTCTAATTCAGCCATAATATCAGTCAGAGTTGGAAGCCCTATTGTATCATCTACATAGTTAGATAGTTTGATTTTCTTACGTAGCTCTTTTTTTGCCATCAAGTCTTGGACGCTGCATTGCAAGTCGGCTGCCATCTTTTCTACAATATAGTACGCCTCTGGGTGAACGCTACTCGCGTCTAGTGGGTTTTTGGCTTTAGATATTTTAAGGAAGCCAGCGCACTGTTCGAAGCATTTTGCGCCGAGCCCAGAAACTTCTAGAAGCTCTTTTCTTGAGTTAAAACGTCCATTTTTGTTTCTGTAGGAAACAATTTTCTCTGCTATAGTTGGCCCAACACCGGATACATACGTCAATAGCTGTTTGCTAGCAGTATTGATTTCTACTCCAACATTATTGACGCAGCTGATAACTGTGTCGTCGAGGCTGTTCTTGAGTTTCTTTTGGTCAACATCATGTTGGTACTGACCTACTCCGATAGATTTGGCATCAATTTTGACAAGCTCAGCTAGCGGGTCCATGAGTCTGCGCCCAATAGAAACCGCACCGCGTACAGTTAGGTCGTAGTCTGGAAATTCTTCTCTTGCAGCCTCTGAAGCAGAATATATACTTGCGCCGCTCTCGGAGACCATTACTATTTCTATCTCAGAACCAAGTCCTAGATTACGCACATATTGCAGAGTTTCTCTAGAAGCGGTACCGTTTCCGATGGCAATCGCTTCAATCTTAAATCTTCGACACAAATCTTTTATCTTGATTGCATCGCTTTGGGCAGATGCTTTTGATGTATGGGGGTAGACTGTGTCATTGTGTATTAGTTTGCCTTGCGCATCGAGACATACTAGCTTGCAACCAGTTCTAAAGCCAGGGTCTAGGGCAAGAATTCTTTTTTGTCCCATTGGGGCAGCAAGCAGGAGTTGACGCAGGTTCTCAGCAAAAACACGAATAGCCTCTTGGTCTGCGCGTTTTTTTGTCTCCATTCTAATTTCAGTTTCCATCGACAAAGAAAGCAATCTCTTGAACGAGTCTAGAATGGCTTCTTTGAGTAGTAGGGCAGCTTCATTTGATTTAGTAACAAACAACTCTTCAAGTTTTGCAATAGATTTTTCTAGAGGAGCCTCTATACGCATAGTTAAGAACTTCTCTTTTGCACCTCTTCTCATCGCTAGAATTCTATGTGAAGGCGCAGTTGCAACCGGCTCGGTCCAATCAAAGTAGTCTTTATATTTAGCCGCTTCATCTTCTTTGTCTTTTATGACTTTAGTCTTAAAAGAGGCGTCTTTGCGGTAGATTTGCCTTATAGCTTCTCTTGCATTGCTATCCTCGCTTATCCACTCGGCGATTATGTCTTTTGCGCCGGCTATAGCATCTTCAATAGAGTTTACTTCGTTTTCTTTGCTTATATATTTAGCCGCTTCGGTGTTTATGCTAGAATCGCTTTGTTCAAAGATGAGCTTTGCTAGTGGTTCGAGGCCTTTTTCTTTGGCGATTGTTGCTCTGGTTCTGCGTTTCGGGCGATACGGAAGATACATATCTTCTAGAGATGCGAGCGTTTGAGCTTGGAGTATCTTTTCTTTTAATTCTTTGCTGAGTTTACCCTGTTCATCTATCGAGGTTAGGACTGCTTCTCTGCGTTTATCTAATTCGATTAGCTGGTTTAGCCTCTCGCGGATATTAGTGATAACAACTTCATCTAAGCTGCCTGTAGCTTCCTTGCGATATCTGGCAATAAAAGGGATTGTTGCACCTTCATTAAATAGTTCAATAGTTGCTTTGGCTTGTTTTTCTGAGATGCCAAGTTCCGTGGCAATTTTTGATGAATAATCCATATTTATTATGAGTCCTTTGTGCTAATAAGTTAGGGTGCCATTATGTTAATATGATTGGGTAATCTAACAAAAATGCAGATTGAATCAAGCTCAAAAACACATCTCTCTCCCAAGATGTTTTTTATTCTTCCAAGGGTGGCTGCTTTTCTAGAAAAAATGATTAAGCCTCCATTTCAACGAGACGAAAGTATACTTGTAATGATATATTTTTAGGATGGTAAGGGTATGAAATGGTTAAAAGAAAAGATAGATCACGATAAAATCGCTAGAGACCATGTAATACATCTACGTTGGTATCCAGGTAGGCGTGGTTCGTCTAAGAGTAATTTTAATAATATCCGACCAGAAGAGCTTCCTCCGCTCATGGTCAAAAAGCCTGCGTGGCGTAGATAATAGAGGAAATACATCTTTTTATCTCTAGAAGTATCATTTTATATTGCTTCTTATAAGCACGCACACAGTTCTTAATCTTTCCTATTGAGCAATAGTCCCTTAGCTGGTATAATCCCCGTTTTTAGGGTAGCCAAGAGTAATTGCCCAAATGCCCATCTCTGGCTACCAGTGAATAAGGGGTTTTTTGTTTGGAAAATGGTCGAGACCAGCTGCGCGTTGATGGAGAAAGAGCCATTCTTGTTGGCGCAATCCTACGTGGCAGAGAAAAAAATAACGATAATCTAGATGAACTCGCCTCTCTTGTTGCAACTGCTGGCGGACTGGTGGTTGATAGGTTTCTCCAAAAACTCCCAGCAATAAAACCAGCTACCTATATTGGTAGCGGTAAGGCGCAGATGCTGGCGAATAGAGTTCAAATTAACGAAGCAGATGTTGTTATCTTCAATAATGACCTCTCACCAGGGCAAATCCGAGAGCTTGAGAAAATAGTAGAAGTTAAAGTTCTAGACCGTAGTGAGCTTATTTTAGATATATTTGCTACCAGAGCGCAAACAAAGCAGGCAAAACTCCAAGTAGAACTTGCGCAGCTAGAATACACCTATCCTCGTCTTACTAGAATGTGGTCGCATCTTGATACTGTTACAGGCGCTGCCGGCGGGGGAGCAGGAGCTGTTGGTGG
>WGDE01000211.1 GCA_015493385.1 Phycisphaerae bacterium | reverse complement strand
TTACACGAATGATTTCATCAACTGTGAAATCAAAGACCTTGAAACTGAATTTTTTACTATTTTGCGCCAACTTAACAAATTCAGCAGTAACCTTTTGGGCTTCATTACCCTGTAGTCCTAATATATCAAAAACAACATTTGTATCTAAGAATAATGTTGTCTTACTAAAGTTTTGTTGCAGTTCCTCAATTTCTTGTAATCCAGAGATTGCTAACGAAATTATTTTACCAAAAACTATATTTTGAAATACTCTGAAGAGAGATGGGTTTGTTTTTTCAATACTGATTATAAATTCTGTTATATATGGATTAAGTTTACTTTCATGTTCATCTTGTACATTGAGTATTTCAGAATCCAAGAAACAAAAAAGTGATCTTAAGTTAGAGAATACATATTGTTGGAATACCTTTTCAATTTGTTGAGATTTAAAACCAGCACGGGTAAGATGTTTTTTTAATTCGTCTAAAAAACCGTTTATTTCTCTTCGAGTTTCTTTGTGTTCAATACGTTTATTTAGTTCTTTCCCTTTATCCGTTAAACTATATTGTTTGTGATCAACGCTGGTATAGCCACTTCTTTTTCCTCTTGTTAGAATTGTTTTTAGTGAGTGTTCCGGTATTTCTAAGCTGTATCTTTCTTTAATTCTTCCTTGTAATTCACCAGAAGCATTAGAAACCTTATTGTCAATCACAGATATTACAAATGGCAAGAAACAATCTATGTAGTCACCACTCTCATCGTATAGTGTTGATACTAGCGTATAAGTATATAAGCCATCCATAATAGTTTCCTTATTGAATTTTTATTTCACTGTTTTTTTTGCTTTAGCTGCCGTTCCGTTCTTTCTATAAGTTTTTCCCGCTGTGTGTAATAGCATCTTGAGCCTCAAAGAAATTCTTTGCGTTTATTATATGTTGGTTTAGAGCTGGCGGGTTTGTTTTTGGTCGCAAGTTTATCGTAGAGGGTGCTCATATATTGTCTTTACCTCTAACTTGATTATCTGAATTAGCCACATTGCCACGACCTTGACGCATCCATTGATCTACCTCGGAAAGTTTAAATCGCAATAGCCGTCCAGCTCGATGCGATGGGAAGCCCTTATCTTCGATCCAACGATAAATGGAATGCCGTTTGACACCTAAGTGCTTAGCTACCTGTTCGACATTAACCCATGGTTCGTTTGTGTTCATAGTCCGCAACTCCATATATTATTGATTTTCTGCGACTGTAATATCACGAAACATAACGAGAATGTACAGAAGCGTCCAGCAAATGTCAACCGTAGAACCGTAAATCGCTGAATTATACATATATATCAAAAAAACATGGGCAGTTCTAATTTTATCTTGCATATGTCACTATGTGAGTGTAATGTATTATAGTAATGAAATGGTGTTTTTTATGAGGTGATATATTTGGATTCTGATACTAAAAAGATATATGAACTAAAGGCGCAGATTATTCAGGCTGTTGCTCATCCTATTCGGTTGGCGATTATTGAGTTTCTAATTGATGGAGAACAATGCGTTTGCGATATCGTTGAGCATGTGGATGCGCAGCGGTCAAATGTCTCGCGTCATCTCTCGCTTATGCTAAAGGCAGGGATTCTTACTAGCCGCAAAGATGGGCTCAAGGTGATATACATGCTTAGAACGCCTTGTATTGTCAAATTCCTTGGCTGTGTTGAAGATGTCTTAAAACAGCGTATGCAAAGCGATACACAGCTTTTGTGTAAATTTAATTAAATGTGTCTGCGCTTGATCTTTCGCGCTGCTTGTGTTTACAAAATATAGAAATATGATTGGGGTAATATATGGATTGGAAAAAGGAATGGAAGAAGCTTGCGGTTATCGTGGCTGTGTTTTTGGGTTGTTTTTACCTGCCGGTTGGCAATCCACGATTTGATAATTCAATAACTGAGTCGATTCATCTGGTTAAGTGGTATGCTAGGGAGCATGTCCTTCTTTGTTTGGTTCCAGCTTTTTTTATTGCTGGGGCAATCTCTGTTTTTGTCTCTCAGGCGGCTGTGATGAAGTATCTTGGTGCTAAGGCTAATAAAGTATTAGCCTATGCGGTTGCTTCCGTTTCTGGTTCTATACTTGCGGTTTGTTCTTGCACGATATTACCTTTGTTCTCTGGAATATATAAAATGGGGGCAGGGCTTGGGCCGGCGACTGCTTTTCTCTATTCTGGTCCGGCGATAAATGTGCTTGCAATTATTCTTACCGCTCGAATTTTAGGGTTAGAGCTTGGTATTGCTCGCGCGGTTGGTGCTATTAGCTTTAGTGTTGTGATTGGTTTGATAATGCATTTCATTTATCGAAAAGAGGAGATTGAGAAGGCTAATAGGCAAATGGCGATGCCTCACGAAGAACCAACACGCGCATTGTGGAAGAATGGAGTGTTCTTCGCGGTTATGGTTGGAATTTTAGTTTTTGCGAACTGGGGCGCTCCAAACGATTTTAGTATTAAAACAACCGATGGAAAAACTATAAGGGCGGCAATTCTGTCTGCGCCTCAAGAGGGGGCAAGCCTAGACTCTACTTACAAAATAAAACTATTAGAAGGCGAGCAAAAGGGGCAAGAGGTTGAGATTGACGCAAAGACTATAACCTCAAAGATTCCAACAGAAAGCACTTGGGCCTCTATTTGGAGTCATAAGTGGATTATTGCGAGTGCATTTGCAGCTATTTTGGCATTGATACTTGTTGTGTGGTTTTCAATTAGCTTCTGGAAGATTGTGGTTATCACAATTCCAACGGCTGCCTTGGCGCTGCTACTTCCTAATACTGGAGTATGGGTAATGATTCCATTCTCTGTGGCTGTTATTGGTTTGTCTTGGGCAACAAGTACAACAAAAGGAGAGCCTCAGGAATGGTTTGAATCTACTTGGACATTCGCCAAACAAATCTTGCCGCTACTGTTGCTCGGAGTTTTGGTTGCCGGCCTCTTACTTGGTAGACCAGGGCATGAGGGGCTTATCCCTTCAGAGTGGGTTGCTAGAGCGGTTGGCGGCAATTCTATCTGGGCAAACCTTTTCGCATCTGTTGCGGGAGCGTTTATGTATTTTGCGACCCTTACAGAAGTTCCAATCTTACAGGGTTTGATTGGTGCTGGTATGGGCAAAGGCCCAGCTCTAGCATTGCTTCTTGCGGGGCCTGCGCTTAGTCTGCCAAATATGCTTGTAATCCGTTCTGTGATGGGAACGCAAAAGACAGTTGTGTTTGTAACGCTTGTAATTGTGATGGCTACGATTTGTGGAATGGTTTTTGGAATGCTGTTTTAATTCTGTTAGACTAAAAAGGATTTGGAAATAATGAGAATGAAAAGAGTTTGTTTAAGCAGTCTCTCAATACTCATCATACTATTTTTTGCAGGGGTATCTAATGCCCACGAGTCAGAGAATAGTAAGGATGGTTTAGAGAGTAAATTGCCACCGCAACCATATTCATTGGACGATTGCATTGCCATCGCACTTGAAAATAATCATGATGTAGCGATGCGTGGCTTCGAGAGTTTGGCGGCAGAATCTGATAAGGATATTGCATCTTCTAAGCATCTACCGACTATCGGGCTTGTCGGTAGTTATAGGCATTTCGAGCATGAACAACGCTTGGCACAACCGCGTCACAATGGTAAGCTTGGCGTCTTTGGTGATGATATGCTTGATGGCAGTATTGTTCTTAGTATGCCGATTTACACCTCAGGACGTGTAGAGAATGAGATTGAAGCGGCTACCTTGCTAAGCGAATCTGCTACTCACAATCTTGCACGTACCAGAGAAGAACTTGTGTTCAATGTTTCGCATGTCTTCTACAGTATTCTTGCACAGAAGCATATTGTTGAATCGCTGGAGTTCTCAAAGAAAACTCTGGAAGAGCATTGCAAGCGTGTAGCAAATCTACTCGACGTACAAAAAGCGTCTAAAGTTGATTTGCTGCGGTCGCAGGTACGCCTTGCTGATGTTGAACAAGATTTACTCGCTCAAAAGAATGTAGCTGCAATTCTGCGCAGAGTACTGGTCAATCTGCTTGGTGTTAGCTCTATAGATTCTTCGGTGGAGATTAAAGGTGAGCTTAGTTGGAGTCAAATTGCTCTCTCTCTTGAGAAGAGTCTTGAAATTGCTTACAAGCAACGCGATGATTATCTATCGATGAAGAAGCAACTTGCGGCCAAGGAGAGTTTGGTGGAAGTTGCCAAGAGTGGGCGTTATCCAATCGTTTCAGCACAGGCATCTTATGGTCTGCGCAATGCTATAGACCCAAGTGATAGGCCATCAGGAGAAGATGAGACTGATTCTTCTGGTTTTGTTGGTGTTTCCGTTGAAATTCCACTCTTTGAGGGGGGAGCGATAGATGCTAGGCTGCGTAGTTCTCGGTCTAGGATGTATGCTCAAAGAGAAGCTTTGCAGAAATTAAAAGAACAGATCTGCCTAGATATAGAGACGGCAATCTTAAATATTAACTCGTCAGCCAAAAGAGTTGAGGCTACCGAGAAATCTATTGAACAGGCAAAAGAATCCTTGAAGATAGAGAGAGAAAAATATGAATATGGCAAGGGTTCGATTACAGATGTCCTAGACGCTCAATCTGCTCTTTTAGATTCGCAAACATCTTATTACCATGCCTTAAGTGATTATAACAGTGCGCAGGCTCAGTGGCATCTTGCGATTGGAGATGAAAAATGAAAAAGACCTTGAAGAAATTTTTTGTATTAATAATTGTTGCTCTAATTATCTTGGCGGCTGTTGGCTTGGTTTTGCGAAAAAAACATAAGCTCGCCAAAGCTCCTAAGTTTGGTTTGCGCCCGTATCCTGTACGCGTCTGCGTTGCGCATAGCGGGTTTCTTGAGAAAACAATAGATTATCTTGCTGTCGTTGAGCCTTTCCAGATTGCCAATATATCGGCTAGGTTAACAACTGATATCAATGATGTTCTATGTGATGAGGGAAGTGTTGTTAAGGTAAATCAGATATTAATCAAACTTGACGACCGCGATATCTTAGATGACATCGCTTCTGTCTCTGCAGATATTGCGCGGGTTAAATCTGAGCTTGAAGCTAATAAGGTTAAAGTTTCTTCGCTTAAAAAGACTCTAGAATACTGGCAGCGTGAAGCAGAGAGAGATAAAACTCTGGCGGATAAAGGAGATATTCCACTTGCATCGGCGGAGGCTACGATTGATAAGGCTAATGAATTTGAAGGTAGCTATGAAGCAGCAAAACACAATACGTCTGCGCTTATAAGTGCAATAAAAGCGCTTGAGAGCAAGAAGAAGCAGATTGAAACTAAACTAAGCTATGCTGTGATTAGAAGCCCTTACAATGGAGTTGTAACACAGAGATTTGT
>WGDE01000210.1 GCA_015493385.1 Phycisphaerae bacterium | reverse complement strand
TAGTTAGCCTGTTCTCCAAGCTTTACTTATTAACTTTTCAATGCTCACCCTAATATACGCACCTAGAGAAGTAAGGTTCATCTTTATTGTAAAAAAAGATATTTTTATATTAAGAGTTAACCTCTCAACGGAGAATTTTTGCTGCTAGTTTGTGTAAGTTGTTGCAGTGAATTGAGTTATGAGTTTAGGGTTGTCGGGGTCTTATTCGTTAGAGAGTTCTCTATTATCTGTAATTCCACCAAATAATCCAAATGCGATAAGAACTAGCAACGAACCAAGTATAAATATCATCATCTTTGGTTTAGGCTGGTTTATTCTCTCTAGCCAGGTTGGAATGTTAGAGGTGTTTGTTACAAAAGCATCTTGATTTTTTAATTCGTTAATATTGGTCTCGATTTTTGAGTTTGCCTTTGGATAATACACTTGGTCATCACTCTTTGGTGCATCGCCAAATTGAACGGTGCGCAGTCTCTCAATTGCTTTTGGGTGAGACTTAGCAAATTCAACCTGTTCTGTGTATTTGTTGTATTTTTCCTCTAGACGCACAATTTGCATCTTTGTTTGATATAGAAGATTCTTATTGCGGTAATATTCTATTGCTTCTTGGCTTAGCGCTGTTGCAGTGATTGCTACGATACCAATTGTGAAAAAGCTGCAGAATAAAACGGTCTGTATTAATTGTCTAAACTTATCCATACTACAGTTATCGTTATATTCTATTTTTAGCCTTAATTAATACATGTCGATCCTAATAACGAAGTGGTTTTGCTTTAATCAACCTCTTGAGCAATCGGTGCTGGGATTCTTGTTAGAGCTTTGGCGATACCTGAAGATGTTGATGCAAGCATTTCTAGTTGCATTCTGGTCAAAGGATTCTCTATTGCACGCCAAACCAACACAAACCCTACCGTAGGGCCGAACTTGATTAGTGGTATTGCAGCAATTGTTATATCCTTCAGGAGTGAGAGATTTTCTTGTATTGCCATATCTGCCATATCTTCGATTGTGCATATTGATGGTGATTGAGCAATATTGGTGCATAGCTCACAGCTAAAACAAGCTTCAAGTTGATGTTGATTAATTGGTAACTCGATAAATTGATTGTTTGAGTGGTACACAAAAGATTCGCTCTGATTCAAATAAATAGAGATGCGCATATCTTTGAACGTCGAAGTGAAAGTTTTCTCGATTGCCTCAAAAACCTGTTCTTGGGTGCTACAGCTTATTAACTTCTCAAACATCCTTGAAGAAAAACAGACCTGCTCAAGCTTGCTGGAAAATATAGTGTGCGCTTCAACCATATCCTTGCAGAGCAAATCTATCTTCTTTTGCTGTTGTTTGTGTTGTTGTCTTATTGTATGCACTAAACGGCGTACACGTTTACGTCTATTATCTGATTTTGCTTTATTTCTCATATCAGTTCCATTGCAACTGTATCGTTATAAATGTCAGTTCTTATGCTTGCAATATCTTTTGCCCAACACTCTTAAAAGGGTGCAACGCAGAATTTTAAGCATATCTTGCGGTAATACCTCGACTAGCTAGAGGCGCAACTTAACCTCAAAGCTAGTCTAGATCGCATCTTATGTATCGCCGGTTGGTTATTGTCTGCGCTATATTGGGGTTATAAAAAATATTGAGTGAGAGATTTTGTGCTTTAGCTTTTATCTATCAATGCTTATAATTCTGGCATGACTAATAAAAATAACAAATCCATACTCGAGCAAACTAACCGTCGCCGTTTGAAGTACATTTCGGTGTTACCATCATTTATAACAATCTTAAACGCTATGGCCGGTCTTGCAGCGATTACAATTGCTAGCAAGGGCTTTGAGGGTGGAGTTATAAAATTCAAGATACCAGGTCTATTATTCACCAATTTTGGTCTTGCAGGTCTGATGATATTCGTTGCTATGATCGCAGATATGCTCGATGGAAGGGTTGCTCGTATGAGCAATTCAACATCAGAGTTTGGTGGTCAGCTTGATAGCCTCTGCGATGTAGTTAGCTTTGGCATTGCGCCGGTATTCTTGGCATACAAGTATCTTACCTATGAACTTGACCATCTTGTTAGGCCTCCGATGCTCATGGAGGGGTTTCTCTCTAGATTTATCTGGCTCTGCTGCGCGGTCTATTTGGCATGTGCCGTAATAAGACTGGCAAGGTTTAACGTCGAGAACGATGAAGATGATAGTTCTCATATGAAATTCTCAGGTTTGCCATCGCCGGCAGCGGCGGGAGCAGTGATTTGCTTGATTGTTTTTATTCAAGACCTCTATATACTACCTGGCCCAGATAGTTCAATTTACTATTACTCTAGGCTTGCGGTAGTTTATCTCCTACCTTTCGTGGTGCTTGGTTCTGGTCTTCTTATGGTAAGTAGAGTTACTTATCCACATCTAATCAATCAGTATCTGCGTGGTAAAAAACCACTGACGCATCTAGTTTGGGCAGTGATTGTAATCGTTCTGATTATATGGAGTTTGGCGGCGGCGTTGGTGATTTCATTTATTGGATTTGCTATCTTTGGGGTTCTAAGAACTCTTGTCATGAAAATTCGCGATAAGTAGGCCGAATAATCACAACATATAAACTACTCTTTTAGCGTAGCTTTCTTGCGATCAGTCGCTTCTTATTCACATAGAAATTCATCTCATTTCGTATAATATTGGGTTTTTCTACATTGAAAACACGAATTGCAATTCTCTATCTTGACAAAACTGATAAATAGGTTAATCTGGGTGGACGTGGCAATTTGGAAGGGTCGGAGACCCTTTGGTGATATAGAAAAAGGATTCTTGAGATGAAAAAGCTATTTACTACAGGTCAAGCAGCGGCAGTATGTAACATATCGCAACAAACTATTATAAGGTGTTTTGATTCTGGCAAACTAGAGGGTTT
Organism: Phycisphaerae bacterium; assembly: GCA_015493385.1. Taxonomy (GTDB): domain Bacteria; phylum Planctomycetota; class Phycisphaerae; order Sedimentisphaerales; family Sedimentisphaeraceae; genus S145-28. Next base: position 5,577 of record WGDE01000210.1, on the reverse strand, counting down.
TAAAATACCAGGGTCTAAGTTTCGTAGGATACCATACGCAAGCCTTCTAAAATTTATGGAAGAGAATGGCATACCTCTAGACAATCTCAAGATGGACAAAAAGAGAATTCTTCTTGTTGACGACGACCCTGATATCATAGAGCTATTAGAAGATGTTCTTGGTAGAGACGGTCGTTTTGAGATTAAAACAGCCGGCACTGGTTATGAAGCAGGTATGGAGACTCAGAAATTCAAACCTGATTTGATTATATTGGACTATATGCTCCCAGATGTTAATGGAAATATTGTCTGTAAGTCTATCAAGGATAATCCAGATTTCAAAGACACTAAAATTGTAATAGTTAGTGGTGTAATAAATCCAGAAGAGATTCAAGGTCTTCTAAATGCTGGCGCAGAGGAATTTATCAATAAACCGTTTAGTGTCGCCAAGATTCTAGATACCGTCTCAAGATTGCTGAAAGTTTCATAGGTTGCTTAACAATTAATAATTAGGTTTCATTATATGCTGAAGAACAACTTAAAATCTAATATTTCAGCAAGACAAATTCGGATGGTATTTGAGAATATCTCAAGTCTCTACGCACAGCCATCCGTAGTGGCTAAGGGGCTCTCCATTTCTATTGGAGATAATCCAGACCTAACTGAACTTGCCGCTATTGTTGAGACAGATCCAGCTTTGGTAGCGCATCTCTATCTGGCTGCGCACGATAGTGATGTTTGCCTCAAGGCATCAAATATTTCTGTACTTGATATATTAAGTGCTCTTTCTATAGAAGCTATCCGCTCAATATTTCTCAACGTTAAATTAGTCACAGGCTCTGAGTCCAACGAGAATGCCAAACAATTGCGCAAGCGTTTGTCTACAAACTCACTTGCCATTGCATGTTGTAGCGAGCTCGTTGCCGATTCAGTAAAGGCTAATGTTAGCGGTCGCCGTGCATATCTAGCCGCTTTATTATTTAATATTGGTAAGTATGCTTTCCTGCAGGAGTTTCCAAAGAGCTACGAGAAGATTGTTAGAGAGTCAGTCGCCACGAGAGTGAGTCTATCATCTTTAGAGCATAAATATTTTGGGCTTGATCATCATCTAGTTGGTAAACGTATTGCGGCTAAAATGCATTTTGGTTCTGATATATCTGAGGCAATTTGGCTGGCTCAAACTTCATCTGCCTTGAGTGATAATTCTTTGGAGTTATCACCTCTCACTATGATTGTTGGTCTTTCCTATAAAATAGTTTCAAGCAGCAGCTATGCTTTTAGCCATGCTGCGCAAGATGGTGTCTCTATTGAGCAATTAGCAGATAGTCTTGGTTTGGACGCTAGCAATCTTGAAATAATAAAGCATAGATTGCAACCCGCCCTTGAGACGCGCATCACAACAGCAAATATTGATGGGCAATCACCCGACTCCCAATACTTCGAATCCTTTCGCAGTTCAACCCGAAGAATTTTAGAAGAAAATAAATGTTTGAGCGAAGAAAATAGTAGGCTCTCTTTAGATTCTAGATACAACAATTTTATTTCTCTCTTTGTAAACGAAATAAAAGATTCTTGGAATATCGAAGATGTCGCCTCCGAGTTTACGAAAAAATTTGCCAAAGAATTTAATATTGGACATGTGTCTCTGTGTCTATTAAATAATATAGAAGATGGTTATGTTGATATTGTAACCACACAAGGGGATATTTCATCTAAGCAAAATTTCATAAAAATATCCAATGCCGACCAGATATACAATTCTACATTAGAGAGTAATAAGATTTTCTCTGGCAGTGACAATTTGTTTGATTCAATTTTTGAAAAAGCAATTCCTGATGTTAATCGCGCAAGCGCTAATGTTGTTTGTATCTCTGACAAGATGAAAAAAATAGCTTGGCTGATATTTGAAGTTTCAGACGGAGCGTCAAATATTTTTGACGATGCAATTGTTAGAATATTTGAAATCCTCTCAAAAGTGATGAGCCTACATATCATTAAAGAGCGGCAGGAAAAACTCGCTGAGCGTTTTGTTTGCACTATCAATAAGCTTCAAGAAAACCAAAGCGAACTCGTTAAGCATAATTCATATTTAGCTCTCGCCGAAATGGCAGCTGGCGCAGCTCACGAGTTCAACAATCCACTCTCAGTTATCTCAGGCCGTGCGCAACTGCTGCTTCAAAAAGAAACGGACGTACAAAAGAAAAAGATGTTAGAGCAGATTCAAACAAAGAGCGATGATATTTCTGATATGATAAAATCTATATTGAGTTTTGCCCAGCCTAGAGAAGTAGTTGCTAAAACACTCTCTCTGCGAGAGCTAATAGATGAATCGATAAAGTATGCCCTAGGCAAAAAGGGATTGTCGGAGATTAGTGTTAATCTTGCTAGTCCAGCAGAGCTGCCTAAAATAATTGGCGACCAAGATCAACTTACAGAGGCTATTGGAAATATTATTGTCAACGCTATCGAATCCTACGATTCTGGAATCGGAGAGATTTCTGTAGAACTATACTATATCTCTCTGAGTAATAAAGCTGGCATCCAAATCAGCGATAACGGCTGCGGTATGGATAGTAGCATCATTGCTAATGCAACAAAACCTTTCTATTCTCACAAGCAGGCAGGGCGTCAACCGGGGCTTGGCTTAGCGATTTCCCAGAGACTTCTCGAACTCAATAGTGCGCAGCTCTTTATTGAGAGTGAACTTGCTGTTGGAACTAAAGTTGAAATTTTAATTCCAATAGCATAGATTCCAACATTGACATTACAGTGTTGTTGCGGTATCTATTGTAACGATGATTGTTGTCTTTTGAAAGTTGTCGCTAATTCTAGTTAGAAAGTTTTTTATGCTAAAATGGATATTGTCATTCTCTGCTTTATTTATCTTGTCAACTCTCACCGGTTGCTCTAATGATTACAAGCCAACCCTTAGCAGAGAGGCTAAATTTTTTGCACCTGTATATCAACCTGTCACTAGCCGCGTTGCTATAGCTACGAGTAACCAAGGCAGAGATATAGAATGTATAATACATGGTTTCGGAGATGACACTGTACTATTTATTGCCTCCATACATGGAGATGAAGTTGCTGGCACTTCTCTGTTAGCATCATTAGATAGCTACTTAAAAGAGCATCCTGAATTTCTCGTTGGTAAGCAGGTTGTTATGATTCCTATCGCAAACCCAGATGGCTTTGTAGCTAAGAGTAGATTTAACGCAGACGGAGTTGACATAAACAGAAACTTCCCAGCAGAGAATAGAGTAAATAATAAAGTCAACGGTTTTACAAGTTTGAGTGAACCAGAATCAAGAGCAATAGATTCTGTTATTCGTATATACAAACCCAACCGGATAATCACTTTTCATCAGCCTCTAGATTGCATTGATTATGATGGGCCAGCGCAAGAGCTTGCGCAATTGCTTTCTAAAACGTGCAAACTCAACGTCAAAAAACTTGGCGCTAGAGCAGGATCACTAGGAGCGTATGCCGGAGAAGATCTTGGGATTAAAGTTATTACTGTTGAGCTCCCAGAAGAAGCAAAACATCTAAGCCAAACTCAGCTTTGGCAGCAATATGCAAAACTTATCTTTACAGCAATTAATGGCCACTAACATCTAAGGTATTCAATTTTAATAGGCATTCAAGAGTGAGAAAAATTCAAGATATCCCAGTAAACGAACGCCCAAGAGAAAAGCTTTTATTAAAGGGTGCTAAAAATCTAACAGACACAGAACTCCTAGCAATCATCTTAGGAAGAGGAACGGCGAGAAATGATGTGCTCTCACTTTCTAAAAAAATTGTTGAAGTGATAGATAAAAAAGGAATGGACTTCCTGCCAGAGGATATAACAAAGATTGATGGAATTGGCCAAGCAAAGGCCACTACAATCTCAGCCGCCTTGGAGTTTGTGCGCAGAAGAATAAAACCTGAAGGATTAAAAATAACATCGCCATCTGACGTGCTTCCTTTGATACAACATTATAGCGACCGCAAACAAGAACATTTTTTTGCGATTTCTCTCAACGGCGCAAACGAAGTTTTAAATGTAAGGGTTGTTACGATTGGGCTTGTTAATCAAAGTCAAGTGCACCCACGCGAAGTGTTTGCTGACGCGTTAGTGGACAGAGCGTCTGCAATCATTGTTGCGCACAACCATCCATCAGGAAACTTAACGCCAAGTGCAGAAGATATTGGAGTTACTAAAATTATTGTAGAGGCTGGTAAAATATTAGGCATAAAACTATTAGACCATATAGTCTTTAGCAAAAAAGGAAGCTATTCATTTAAGCAGGGCGGTAAACTTTAAAGCACCGGCGAGACAAGAATCTGTTCTACGCAAATTTACTTCTAAACACAAAATACACCGCCCCGAGAATGCAAAGCCCAGCGTATAGATAATCCATTTTTAACGGCTCTTTCATGTAGAATATTGAGAATGGAACAAACACGGTCAAGGTTATTATCTCTTGCAAGATTTTAAGCTGGCCAAGCGAGAGGACTGTAAAACCGATGCGGTTCGCCGGAACTTGAAACATATATTCAAACATGGCAATTAACCAGCTAACAAACGCAGCGATAAACCAAGGCTTGCTGCCAAGTTCTTTGAGATGCGCATACCAAGCGAACGTCATGAAAACATTACTGCAAAATAAAAGGAGCACTGTAATTATAACCTGTTGCATTGTTAGACCCTCGAGATAAAAAGTATAAAAGCAAACACGAAGTCTAATCTAGAAGTAAATATAGGTCAATAGATTATAAACTGTTTGAAGTGGTTAGTCCCAAGCATATTGCCCAGGTCGTTCATAGTTTAAAGTTGTCAAAAAATATTATTGACTCATGTACAACATTTGGTTATTGTGCCATATATGCAAATGTTAGGTTTAATGGGTGGCTCTAACAATTGCTTTTGAGCAGCAAATATAAATTTTAGAGGTTCCCGTAAATTATGAATAAAAAAGAGAAACCACTATACGATGCAAGGGCTAAGATTTTCAAGTCACTTGCCCACCCAACGCGGCTATGGATGGTCCATCAGTTAGCGGATTCTGAGCGATGCGTCTGTGAGTTTGTAGATGAACTTGATGTTGATTTTTCTACAATCTCGAAGCATCTATCGGTATTAAAGCAGGCTGGAATTGTTGAAGATGATAAACGAGGCAAGCAGGTTTATTACCGATTGAAAGTTCCTTGCATCCTCAAGTTTATGCATTGTGTGGAAGCGGTCATTGAGTCTCAAGCTAAGGAGCAGGCTAGGCTAATTAAATAATTTTCTTGTAAGCATTAAGATGACATAAATCTATTAATTCGGCGACAACAAATTCAATTGTTGTTGCGGTAATATTAAAAAGGAGAAAGTAATGACAAATGAACAATTTGAAATGGCAATGGGATTTCACGGTCACAAGTGTCCTGCGATGCCGTTAGGGTTTAGAGCTGCTGAAGCGGCGATGAATAAGCTAGGAGTAAAACGTGCTCAGGACAAGGAGTTGTATGTGATTTCTGAGACTGGAAAAGCGCACGCTGCGGGTTGCTTTCTAGACGGAATTATGTCTGCAACTGGATGCACCTATGGAAAATCAAACATTGAAAAGAAAT
>WGDE01000209.1 GCA_015493385.1 Phycisphaerae bacterium | reverse complement strand
GCTTAGAAGATGTTTTTATTAAATTATCAATCTTAGGCTCACCTGTTAAGTTTGGAGTTTTGATTATTTGTTTTGCATAGGTTGAAAAAATCTCTCCAGAACTTTTCTTGTTAGATTCCTCACAGCCCGCAATAGCAATAATAGACAATATTGCCAACACTTTTAAACCCTTGGTAAACATAAGACATCCCCTTTTAAAAAATCGTATTTGCATTTAATGTACAGTACTTTAGTGTTGATTTTACTAGAGAAAACGTCAATTGCAAGAAAAAGTCAATAATTCACTCCACATCTAAGATCAGGGCAAGCTTTTTTTAAACTTGTCAGCCCTGTACTTTCTCTTTACTATTATGCATATGAATCTTGGGCGGATAAAAGAATTAAAGCGGCTGGTAGATGCGTTATCAAGCTCGCAAAACGGCTCAACTCACATTGTTGAGGGTAGCTGGGGCTCATTTGCGCCGGCGCTGGCGAGTTTTATATCAAAGCAGACAAACAGAGGAATTCTCTACTTATCACACAACATAGACAAATCCGATAAAGTCTATGACGACCTCACCCTCTTCTCCAAGAAACATATACTAGCACTGCCAGCATGGGAGACTCAAGCCGATCTAAGCGACGCCTCGGACGAGATTGGTACAGAGAGGCTGCGCATCACTATGGCGCTTGATTCTCTCAAGAAGCAAAATAAACAATCCTCTGGCATTATTGTCTGCGCACCTATAGAAGCTCTATGCCAAAGCGTTGTGCGGCCAGAAGAGATATCCAAAAATAGCCTCTCATTATCGGTAGGCGAGACGATAGAACCCTCATTAATCAAGGGCTGGCTCAGCGATGCTGGGTTTGAGAATGTTGACCGAGTCGATATGCCCGGTGAGTTTGCAATGCGCGGTGGGATTTTGGATATATACTCGTCTATGAAGATAGGCTCTTTCAGCGCCGACTTCACCAATAGCATCGCAAGAGATTTCACCAAGGCTGTGCGTATTGAATTCTTTGACGACCTTATAGAGAGCATAAGAATCATAGACCTAGACAGCCAGCTATCAAACGAAAATGTGAAAAAGATAGAGGTCCTGCCGCAAATATACGGCAAAAAAAACAGTGAGACAAGACTGTTCCTAGACATGCTTCCAGAGGATACAATTATATTCACCGAAGAGATTAGCGACATTCAGGAGGCCGCGCAGCTATATTTAAACAGAGTTGACGATTCCAGTGAAATGTACGATTGGAGCGAAATATATCCCGCGATACAAAAATTCACGCAGATTCAGATTAGTAGATTTGGCAAAGAGTCTCAAACACCCGAGACATTCAAGCTAAGCGTCAAGAGCATACAGGAATACGAGCACAGAAGCGGCCCAATATTCTCAAGCAACACAGACGCTCTAGCCGCCCTGCTAGATAAATCTCGCAACAAAACGAAGGTTCTCTTTTACTGTGAGAATGCTGCCGAGAGATCGCGTATCTCTGAAATCTTAAAAGAGAACGATTGGAAGAAACCTGCAAATTTCACACTTAAAACTGGTTTCATCAACCAAGGTTTTTATCTCGAAGATATAGACACGATAGTCGCGCCGCATCACCAGATATTTGGGCAATACAACCTCAGACGCAGAAGTCGAACAATCAGAGCGACCGCACCGATAGAAAATTTTGTAGACCTTACTAGCGGCGATTATGTTGTGCATGTCTCGTATGGAATCGGAAAATTTAAAGGGATAAACTCCCTAAAGAAAAATGGTATAACAAGTGAGTATCTCACTATCGAATATGCCGACAAATGCACTATCCACGTACCGGTCGGCAATATCATACTCGTACATAAATATATTGGCAGTAGCAAAGCAAGACCAAAGCTAAGCCGAATCGGGTCAAAACAATGGGAAAACCAAAAGCTGCGCGTTGCCCAATCGCTCCAAGATTTAGCGAGTGAGCTTCTAGAAGTACAGGCAAAACGAGAGAAAATTTGCGGCATCGAGTTTGATAAAGACAACAAGTGGCAAAGCGAGTTTGAAGAGTCCTTCCCATACCAAGAGACAGCCGACCAGATCTGCGCTATGCAAGAGATAAAAGATGATATGATTTCTAAGCGACCGATGGATAGACTCTTGTGCGGTGATGTTGGTTTTGGAAAAACGGAGATGTCGATGCGGGCTGCGTTTAAAGCGGTACAATCGGGAAAACAGGTTGCCCTGCTCGTACCAACGACTGTACTCTGCGTTCAACATGGGCGCAGCTTCCGTGAGCGCTTCGCCGATTTTCCTGTTACAATCGAAACTCTAAACCGCTTCAACACAGCAAAGCAGGTTGCAAAGATAATTGAAGACACGAGAAACGGCAGAGTTGATATTCTAATCGGAACGCATAAGATTCTCAGCAATAAGGTTCAGTTCAAGGATCTTGGCCTGCTCGTTATCGATGAGGAGCAGCGCTTTGGGGTCGAACATAAAGAAAAGCTCAAGAAGATGCGGGTAGATGTAGATATTCTAACAATGAGCGCAACCCCGATTCCAAGAACCCTTCATATGTCTATGCTTGGCCTGCGTGATATAAGCTCGCTTGCAAGTGCCCCACTAGATAGAAGAAGCGTAACGACCCTAGTCAACCGAAGAAGCGACTCAACCATAAGAGGCGCTATCATGCGCGAGATAAACAGGCAGGGTCAGGTATTCTTCCTGCACAACCGGGTTAAAGACATTGAGGACACCTGCGCAGAACTGGCGCGTATCGTCCCAGAAGCTAAATTTGCAATCGCGCACGGACAGATGAGCAAACGCGGGCTTGAAAAGTCTATGATAGATTTCGTAACTGGCAAGGTCGACGTTCTTGTCTGTTCTACGATTATAGAGTCGGGGCTTGATATTCCAAACGCCAACACCATCATAATAGATAGCGCAGACAGATTTGGGCTTGCCCAGCTGCATCAGCTGCGAGGCAGAGTTGGGCGATACAAGCACAAGGCATTTGCATATTTGCTCTTGCCCGAAAGCAGACCAATCACCCCGATAGCGGCAAAGAGGCTAAAAGCCATAGAAGAATACTCACACCTTGGCGCAGGCTTTAAGATAGCCCTGCGCGACCTTGAGATAAGAGGTGCAGGCAACATTCTAGGCCCTCAGCAGAGTGGCCATATAAATCTAATCGGCTATGAGATGTACTGCAAACTGCTCACCAACTCCGTCAAGAAAATGAAAAACGAACCTATCGATACGACCGCGCAGACAGTAGTAAATCTCGGCTTCTCAATCTACATACCAAAGAGCTACATCCCAAGCGAGAGGCAAAGGATGGACGTGTACCTAAAAATAGCCTCCGCAACAAACACCAAAGATCTGCGCAACCTTGAGAGTGAAATCAAAGACATATTTGGACCAATCCCAAGCGAGCTGAAGCTCTTGATAGACACAACCGAGATCAGAGTAAAAGCAACAAAATGGAAGATTCAAAGCATCATAACCAACGGCAACGACGTAATCTTCTCATTCCCAAAAGGAGATAAAGACATAATACTAAGTTGTAGCGATTTATTCGCAAAGACAAGCGGAAAAATAAAAATACCCGACCCATACACCGTTCACCTAGAGCTAAAAGAAAGCTACTTCGAACCAACCACCCTGCTAAGCGTACTGCGCAAGCTGTTTGGGAGGTAATAGAAAAGATTAAACGCTAAAGACACAAACAAAAAGATTTTACCATGAATAAACTATGCAACCAGAGCCTCCCGATTTCTGTTATAATTCGGTCTCGTAATGATGACCTGCCATTTGGCTCGTGATCGTTGAACGTCACAATAACATTTTTTTCAGGAGGCTCCTTATGGATAAGTATATTGGATTTGATATTGAT
>WGDE01000208.1 GCA_015493385.1 Phycisphaerae bacterium | reverse complement strand
GCTAATATTCTGAAACCAACGGGGCCGTAGCTCAGCTGGGAGAGCGCTACACTGGCAGTGTAGAAGTCGTGAGTTCGAGTCTCATCGGCTCCATTAAAAAAGGCTGGAACAATTGTTCCAGCCTTTTTTGCTATCACTGTTAAAGAAAGTATGCCTATTTATCAAAAGGTAAAACAACTCCTCCATTTGATTTTCTCTCTACTCTTCTCTTTGCTCCAACAACTTCTTTTTTGTCATTGTTTACCCTGCAGATATCGCCAATATTTGATTTATCAATCTTTCCAGAGACTCTCTTTGCAAAACAATACTTAGGGTAGATCTCAGATATTTCAAGCTTAGCAATCTTATGCTGCGCAGCTCCAAGGCTCTCTTTAGTTTCTGGGTCTATCACATCAGCCCCCAAAGAATACACATCAAAAGACATCCCAACAGCAACCTTACCCTTACCTTTGTTTAAGACAATACTGTCATCATCCCAAACATCAGCAATTCTCATAGGCGACACACGCTCGCTTAGCTGCAAAGCAATTCGAGATGCAACCATATTTAGTAAGCCATTTTTTAATTCACCAGCATCTACATCTTTATAATCCCAATCCTTCACAAGAGCTTTAACCTGATCATTGTCAAGATGTATCTCAATTCTATCAGAGAGTTCTAGTTCTCTAGTTGGGGCAACTAGAAGAGAATATCTAACATCAAAATAAGCTTTATATTCAACATAATCTTGCCCTGTTGCATTAGAGTGTTTAGGTTTGGCAATTATATCGGCGCGTTCGATAACTCCTGTGAGAAGAAAATCTGCCCCTAAAACTTTGCCTAGCCTTCCCTTCTCAGAGATAGATGAATCTTTAGAGTCTACGACATTTCTCTCTTGGCTAAATTCGTTGCTATACTCTCTATCAACAATACGATAATCGCCCTGTTTGGAAATTGTATCGATGAGCCTACTAGCTAGTTCTTTTCCAATTTGTGGGCCAGAGCGTGGATTAGAAAAACTAACAATTGAGAGCCTATCTTTATCATCCTTTATTGGAGAAGCGTATTCTGATATATCAACTTTTAGAAGAGCAAAATATTTTCCATCACTATTTTTGCCCTCATCAATAACCTTATAACCTTTAATGAAACCTTTTATCTTATTCTTTAAGACTGTCCCTTCTGTTAGAAGAGCAACATCATCTCTAGAGTATTTATTTCCATCTTCAGAAAACGCTGCCCCGCTATTAGACGAACGGTGGCCATAAATAAAATCGCCGCTATCAACAGAAACCCCAACCGCCATTGCAACCGAACGGTACAACGCATTATCTACAGCTTCCTTTGGTGAATCTCCAAAACCCTTGACCTCTAAAGTTTTGACATTAGTAGCTGCAATAGACTGCGCAGCCGCTAAGATAACTATCATTGCTATTAACTTTTTCATGATACATCCCTTTCAAGGTAAGATGTTCTCAAAATTTTCATCTCTACCAAGATACACTCTTATTGCTGCCACGTTTACCTATGAGAGTTTCATTTTGCCAAAATCTAAGACCTGTAGCTAAGTCAGTTAGCCTAAGCTGGAAATAATATTCAACCTGTTGCTCTTTAGAGCTGTACTTAACATTACGTTGAATAATCTTGCCACTAAGGCTAAGTTCCGGAGCGATTAATTGCCCCTTGCCAGCGACAGTTTTCTGGTCAAATTCTTCGCCAGCCTTACCATCACGCAATTCTCTAACATCATAAACCATATCATCGGAAGCGCCCTTACCACCAACTGCGCTTGTTACCACAACTTTGCCACTATTCATCATTTCCTGTTCAACCTTGGCCATAAGCTGGTCGGTATCAATACGTTGCATAGTATCGTTAACTATCTTGCCCGTAGCCACAACATACCTACCGCCACCCTTTTTCGTTAGGGCTCCAGAAGCCATTAAAGATTGAACCATCTGACTCGCCGCTTTATCAAAATCACGGTAATCAAGACCCATAACAGCCTTACCTTCGTCATTATTAATATCAATATTTGTTGTCTTAGCGGTGCATCCTGTTAGAAAAAAACTAGCAAAAATTGCCAATACAATACATACACGTTTCATATTTAATCTCCCTATTTTCTAGTATCAATCTTAAAATTCACTGCCTTTGCATTAGGTGCTATAGAAGTTATAGTTGCACTACTCTTGGCGGCCACTGAATAGTCAAGCCATACAGAAGTTTTTGTATTTATTGTAAATCCATCTGCGTCAACCCAATTCACTTTATATTGGAAACGACGTGTCTTTGTCGACTTGTTGTAAACGGATATCTGGGCAACCATTATTCCGTCACTGTTGCGTTTAGTTTTTACCGTCTCAACTTCAAGGCCTTCGCCAATCAAGGCACTTATAAAATCACCGACTGGACGAACAATAATATTATCACCAAGCGAATCGCTACCAACACCGCGACTTAGATTCACTCTAGAATCTTTATTACTTTGACCGCAACCAATAATTAGTAGGCCACTCAAAAGGAATGCCCCCAATAACAATCTTCTATTCATAGCTATCTCCTTTAATTGTATTTTATCACATTAATAATAGGTTTACACGAAGATGTTGGGATTTTAATATAAACAATCGCATTTTTGCAATCACCAATAGCAACATCAATGCTTTGATTTGCCAGTATAATAGAAATATGCTTGCTTTTAGGCATTGGCATCCTCGCAACCTGAAAGTCACTCGGTAGTGTTGTCCAGATCCTAACATCGGCAGCCGTTGTAGCTAGAGTGTATAGAGATGCTGCTACCGCAGCAATGCTCGATTGTCTACCAAGTTCTCGCTGCACAAGTGCTTTTGTTGTTGCCGCAATGATTGAGTGAATAAGAATACCATCAAACTCTTTATCAAACTCTGTCTTGACAACACGGTTCATATCAGAAACAGTTTGCGTGTTAAATATATTATCATCACATTTCACGCTCAAATACTCAAATGCTTTAGAGCGTATCTTAAGCATTGGCAGTGCAATACCGGCATAATATATATCATTATTGCCTAAAATCAGTGGCAAATCGATTCGAACCTCCTCCTTTATAGGGGCAAGTCCATTTTCAAATATAACCCAAACATTATTAAACCCATCCAACCCCGCATCCGCAATCTCTATATCTTTAGCAACATATTCATTGTTAGGTGCCATTCCATAGGTCTCTTTAAAAAGATCAATCGCCTTAGAGTCATCACCATTAAGGGCAAAAAAGAGGGCTGCCATATAGGTAGCAAACGGATTTACGAAGTCAGGGTAGGCCTCAAATTCAAATATATTGGAGTACTGCGACTCTATCTTTTGGCGAATTTCAGCGTTATTGGCGTTTTTCTTAGCCTCAGGAGATAAAGATTTATCTTTCTCAAGCTCTTCCCTACGTTCAATTATCTCCTTATTGTATTTCTCTTTTGCCCTTCTCTGGCGGTCAAGAGCACGATTAAACTCCACACGGGCAAGATCATTTTTGCCTAAACTCATAAAATTAACGCCCTTGTAAACATTGACCATTATTGCATCGTAACTAGTGCCTCTATAGGGCAATACATTGTCGTTGACCGCTGTTGTTGCAAAAATATCTGCCCCTTTAAACTCTAGATTGTAATACTTAATCATAGCTTCAGCGGCATCAAATTCTAGATTACTTTGGGCAAAGTTAGAAACCATTCTTTGCATTGAACCACCGTGCAATCGCCAAAGGAGATCATCTCCGTTAGGTTTATTTCTAACAACTTCTTTTGTTTTAACAAATTCTATACAATCATTGCAATTACAAGACGTATAGAGTCTTGTAAACTTATCTAAATCATCCCTCGAGGCATTACATCCAACAAAGAATAATGATAGAACACCCAAAACCAATAAACGTGTGACATTGACAATCTTAAACAAAACCTTACCTCTCAAGTTCATCACAATACAGAGCTAAGCAAAAATAAGACAATAAAGTATCTAGCCATTAAGAATCTTATTAGTCACAGAATCTTTATCTTTTAGAATCTTTGATCCACGAGTAATCTTACATAAGCTAATATGAAGTCTAGATGCTATTTCACGTTGTGGCAAGCCGTAATTCACCATCTTAATCAACTCCCATCTAAGCTTTATATCTTTAATCTCTTTTGGTGTTAGTATCTCTGAGAAGAATTTTTCCATTGTCACAGGATCGCTTATCTTAGAAAAAATCTCAATAATCTCATTATCTTGTGTCATTTGATAGTCTCCAATTTAATACAGCGCTTATGAT